>JAFZWC010000056.1 GCA_017617475.1 Bacteroidales bacterium | reverse complement strand
GCCGGTCATCTGGACGTTGAGGCCGTGCAGCATGGCACCCATGGTGCTGTGCGTGCCGCCCCAGTCGGAAACGGTGAAGCCCTTGAAGCCCCACTCGCCACGCAGGATCTCGTTCAGGAGGTGCTCATTCTCGGAGCAATAGTCGCCGTTCACCTTGTTGTAGGCGGGCATCACGCTCATGGCGCCGCCCTCGATGATGGCGCGCTCGAAGGGCTTGAGATAGATTTCACGGAGGGTACGCTCGCTAAGGATGGCGTTCACGCTGCCGCGGTTGGTCTCCTGGTTGTTGACGGCGAAGTGCTTGATACAGACGGCAGTACCCTCGTCCTGGCAACCCTTGGTATATTCCAGGGCCAGGGCGGCGGAGAGGATGGGATCCTCGCTCAGGTACTCGTAGGTGCGGCCGCCCACAGGCAGGCGCTGGATGTTCACGGCCGGGCCCAGGATAACGTCCTTGCCGCGCAGACGGGCTTCCTTGCCCATGCCGGTGCCGTATTTGTAGGCCAGTTCCTCACTCCAGGTGGCGGCGAGGGCGCTGCCGGTAGGGAAGTAGGTGGCGCTGTCTAGCGTCCAGCCGGCGCTCTGGAAGCCGTTGGGAACGCCTTCCTCGCGGATGCCGAAGGGACCGTCGGCATAGTTCATGTCGGCAATGCCCAGGCGCTCTACGCCGGCCGATGACATGTTGGTCTTGCTGTGGAGCATGTTCACCTTCTCTTCCAGCGTCATCTGGGCGATGATCTCGTTGATTTTCTTGTCGTTGACGGTGAGCTTGTCCTGGGGGGACACGGGACCGCCGCAGGCCGCTGCCATCACGGCAGCCGTAGCCAGGAATAGGAGTACTTTTTTCATATATTGAATAGTGGTTAATTTATTTGAACAGCGTCTGTGCCAGGGTAGCCAGATCGGCCCTCCAGGTGGCCCAGCTGTGGCCGGCCTGGGCGTTCTCGATATACTCATAGTGCAAGCCGTCCTTGTCCAGCTGGGCGCGGGTGTTCTTGCAGTTGTTGTAGGCAATGTCGGTGGGACCGCCCTGGGTGAGGACCATCTTCTTGAAGTGGGCGTTCATGTAGGCGGCGTTCTTCTTCACGTTGAGGCGGGCGCTCTCATCGGCCGGATCGGCTCCGGGCATGAAGGAGGAGCTGAGGACCCATACGTAAGTGAACATCTCGGGATGCGTGAAGGCCACTTCCATGGTTTCCATACCGCCCATGGACAGACCGGCCACTGCGCGGTGGGCGGCATCCGTGAGCACATTGTAGTTGGCTTCTACGAAGGGGATGATGGAGGTGAACATATCCTGGGCGAACGGGGGAACCTCGTTCTGCACGGGAATGGTGCCGTTGGGCATGACCACCACCATGGGAACTATCTTGCCTTCGGCCAGGAGGTTGTCCAGGATCCAGCCGGCGGCGCCCACACCGGGCCAGGAGGCGTCATTGTCTCCGCCACCGTGAATCAGATAGAGGACGGGAAGTTTATCGGCCGATTTCTCATAGCCGGCGGGCGTCCATACATGAAGGCGGCGAAGCTGGCCCAGGGTCTCGGACCAGTAATAACGCTGTGCTACGGCACCGTGCGGAACGTCCTTGATATAGCCTTCGCCCTTGGTGAGGATGGAGGCCTGCTCGGCCGAGAGGGGAGCCTTGGGGTCCTGAACCTTTACGCCGTCCACGTTGAAGCTGTAGCGGAAGCAGCCGTCGGCCAGGCCTTC
Organism: Bacteroidales bacterium; assembly: GCA_017617475.1. Next base: position 86,652 of record JAFZWC010000056.1, on the reverse strand, counting down.
GCAGATGCCCTGCCATACGCCGTTCTCCTGCTTGACAAACTTGACGGGCTTATCCCAGGGGAGGTCGCCGGTAACGGCTACCTGCGTGGCCTTGGGGGCATAAATCTGGAACAAAACATTTCCGTTAGGGAGCACGATGGTGCTGCGGAGAGTGTCGTTGGGAGTGGGCTGGCGCATCCAACCCTGGGCCCCTGCCGTGAGGCTCACGGCAAGAATGGCTGCTGCTACAAGGATCTTTTTCATTGTTGTTTTTAGTGTTTGTACAAAGGTACGGTTTTCCCATGGTGTTTTTGTGCTCCTGCCGTTCAATTGTTTTCCCTTTTGTTCAAAGGGATTGGATATTGCGTGGAAATGACTAACTTTGGGATAACCAAGCAAAACCAATAACACTATGAATATGAAACGTATCCTCCTTTTGGCTGCGCTGGCAGGTATGACGCTGGCTGCACAGGCCCAGCAGGCACTGGGCCCCGGAACCGGTCTGGTATCCCCGGAGATTAACCCGGACCATTCCGTCACATTCCGTTATGTGAATCCCAAGGCCAAGACGGTACAGGTAACGGGCGATTTCCTGCCCACCCGTCCCATCGAGATCAACCTCGGCGACCGCACCATGGTCTATGACGCCCCCGGAGTGGCCGATCTGAAGGAAGGCCCCGGCGGAGTTTGGACGTATACATCGGCCCCGCTGAAGGGAGAACTCTATTCCTATTCTTTCCTGGTGGACGGCAAGAAGGCCATGGACCCTTCCAATATTTATCAGAACAGGGATGTAGCCACCTGGACCAACATCTTTACCTTAAGCGCCGAGCCTGGCGACCTGGGCTGGTACTACCAGGTGCAGGACGTGCCGCACGGCACCGTTGCCCATGTATGGTACAACAGCCCCACCCTCAGCAGCTACCGCCGCATGACCATCTATCTTCCTCCTGGCTACGAAGACAGCATGGACCGCTATCCGGTGCTGTACCTGCTTCACGGCTCCGGCGGTGACGAAGACGCCTGGTCCGACCTCGGCCGCACCGCCCAGATTATGGACAACCTCATTGCCGGCGGCTATGCCAAGCCCATGATTGTGGTCATGCCCAATGGCGTATGGTTCAACCAGGCCGCTCCCGGTGCCGCTGTGAACATGTTCCAGCCCACCATGACCAACAGCCGCAGCCAGAGTACCAAGGAAATTGAGGACAGCTTCGTGGATGTGACAAACTTTGTGGAGAAGCATTACCGTGCCGCCAAGGGTGCCATCAACACCGCCGTGGCCGGTCTGTCCATGGGTGGCCGCCAGAGCGGAATGCTCTCGCTGCGCTATCCCCGCAAGTTCGGATATGTGGGCCTGTTCTCCGGCGTTCCCACCGTGGAAGGCAACGAGGAAGCCCTGGCCGAGCTTTTCGCCGCCAAGCCCAAGCTCTATTGGATTGCCTGCGGCACGGCCGATGGTGTAATGGTTAATTCCCTCAAGCTCAAGGAATACTGCGATGCCATGGGCTATCCAGTGGAGCTCTACGAGTCGGCCGGCGGTCACATCTGGCGCAACTGGCGCTTGTACCTGACCATCTTTGCCCAGCGCATTTTCCAGGAGACCCACGTCACCGTTACTCCTACCATCTTCCAGGACGATACCGAATAAGTCATGAAAAAGCTATCCCTAATGGCTCTGTTCTCGCTCCTGGGCCTGTTTGCCTGCAAAGGTTACAAGGACCTTTCGGTAGAAGAATTCCAGGCCATGCTGTCCCAGGACGCCTCTATGCAGATTGTGGACGTGCGTACCCCTAAGGAATACGCGGAGGGGCATATTCCCGGAGCCATCAACATTGACTGGCTGGCCGATGGATTCGTGGAGGCCGCCCAGGCTTCCCTGGATCCCGGAAGCGACGTGTTCCTCTATTGCCGCCGTGGCCGGCGCAGCGCCGAAGCTTCCGACACGCTGGATGCCCTGGGCTACAAGGTACACAACCTGAAAGACGGTTTCAATGCCTGGAAAAACGCCAACTTGCCCGTCACCACCTTCGATATGGAACGTTTCCGTACTCCGGAGGGAAGTTATGTGGAGGTAACGCTCATCAAGCACGGCAGCCTGGCCCTTTCCTACAAGGGCATTTCCATCCAGGTAGACCCTGTGATTACCCTTGGGAATAATGTAACCGATTATGCCGGCGATTTCCCGGAGGCCGATTATGTCCTGGTAACCCACGAACACGGGGACCACTTTGACCCGGAGGCCCTGTCCATCCTGGGCGGCCAGATTATCACCAACGCCAACTGCGCCGAAAAGCTGGTCAGTGCCAAGATGAAGAAGAATACCAAGGTGCTGGTCAATGGAAAGTCTCTGGATTTAAAGGAGGGCATTCGTGTAGACGCCGTTCCCGCCTATAATAATACGGAGGGGCACCTGCAGTTCCATCCCCAGGGCCGCGACAACGGTTACATCCTCACTCTGGACGGCTTCCGCATCTACATTGCCGGTGACACCGAGGACATTCCCGAACTGGCATCGGTCAAGGATATCGACCTGGCCTTCCTGCCTTGCAACCAGCCCTACACCATGACGGTGGAACAGCTGGTGAGGGCCGCGCAGATTATCAAGCCCAAGGTGCTCATCCCTTATCACTTCGGCCAGACCGACCTTTCCGGCCTTCCGGAAGCCCTCCCGGGCATCGACGTCCGGCTTAGAGATATGCAGTAGGATTCGGCGTGGGTATAAAGTTTTGATATACTGGAACTTATGCAATTACCCCTAGGCTATATTACCTAGGGGTAATTTGTTAAAGTATTGATTGTTAGCCGATTATACCCACACGATATGCTACAACGCCGGGAGGATGTGATCCCAAATAAGGTCGATCTCCTGTTGCATGTTCTGGATGTGGGCGGTGGTCACCACCACGGCATCCTTTTCGGGAATCACAATGATGTACTGGCCGTTGGCTCCGTCGGCCCGGAAGGCGTTGTGACGGCAGCGCCACATCTGGTAGCCGTAACCCTGCACCCAGTCGCTCCTGTCGGGGTTCCAGTAGGTGATTTCAGGATGCTCGGCCAGCAGTTCCTTTACTCTTCGCTCGTTAATGCCGGCGTTAACGCACGGCACCTGGGCCTTGGACATTTCGGTCACCCAGGACGCCGGGATCACCTGCTTGCCGCCAAACTTGCCGCCATTCAGCAGACACAGACCCATCCGGGCCATTTCTTCCGTGCGCAGGTACAGGCCCCAGCCACCGGTATTGATGCCGGCCGGACTTTCCTGCCAGAAGGGTTTTTCCATGCCCAGGGGCTGCCACAGGCGGGTTTCCAGATAGTCCACCACCTTTTGGCCGGTAACTTTCTGTACTGCGGCGGAGAGCACATAAGTACCCAGGCTGTTGTAGCAGTAGCACGTTCCGGGTTCATAGTCTATGGGCCACTCCATGAAACCGCGGATCCAGTCGGAATCCCCGCTGCGGATGGCGTAGGTAGGATCCGTACCGTGACCGGAATTCATGGTAAGCAAATGGCGTAGCGTAACCTGGCCCAGCCACTCCTGCGGCTGTTCCGGTACGCTTTCCGGGAATAGGTCCACAATCTTATCGTCCAGACTCAGAAGGCCTTCGGAAATGGAAAATCCAACGGCCGTGGAAGTGAACGTCTTGCTTACGGAATTCATGATGTGGGCGGTGTCCGGGGCTATCTGCTTTTCGGCCACCACTTTGCCGTGCTGCAGCACCATCACGCTGTGAAGGTCCTCGGCGCTGTCGGCCACGGCTTTCAGGTAATTCTCGAATGCGGCATCCATCCGGGCCGATGCCTTTCCCCGCGGCAGGGGGCCACCCGGGTTCCCGCAAGCCATTACCAGTGCAGCCATAACTGCCATTACAATTGTATTTCTCATACTGCAAAGATAATCTTTTATTACAACTCAACAAACTGATTCATCGTCCCTTGTGCACCCACGAAAATTATTAGTACCTTTGTGCTATGAGAAAAACCACATTACTTTTAACCGTGTGCCTGCTGGCAGGATGCACCGCCAAGTCCCCCATGGACAGCTATATAGATAACCTCATGTCCCGGATGACCCTGGAACAGAAGATTGGCCAGTTGAACCTGCATTCCGTGTCCGGCGCCCTCACCGGCATGAAACTGAGTGACGACGACGCCAACCTGCAGGCCATCAGGGAAGGCAAACTGGGCGCCCTGTACGGCAGCGGAGACATACAGTACCTGCGGCTCATGCAGGAAGAGGCGCTGAAGGCCGGAGCCGGCATTCCTCTGATGTTCGGCCAGGATGTAATCCATGGCATGCAAACCGTTTTTCCGGTACCGCTGGCCCAGTCCACCTCCTGGAACATGGACCTTATTGAAAGAACGGCGTCCATTGCCGCAACGGAAGCATCGGCCTCGGGCCTCAACTGGGTGTACAGTCCCATGGTGGACATTTGCCGCGACGCCCGCTGGGGGCGCATAGTGGAAGGGGCCGGCGAAGACCCCTATCTGGGCGGCGAGGTGGCCAAGGCCTACGTCCGCGGCTATCAGGGGCCGGACAACAGCCTGGACAACCACCACGTGATGGTGTGCGTGAAGCATTACGCCCTGTACGGCGGGGCCGAGGCGGGCCGGGACTACAATTCCGTGTTCCTGAGCCGCCAGGAGGCCCTGAACGGCTATATGCGGCCCTATCAGCAGGCCGCTTACGCCGGTGCCGGCAGTTACATGAGCTCTTTCAACGAGTTTGAAGGCATTCCCGCCTCCATGAACCACTACCTGCTCACCGAACTCCTCCGGGATGCCTGGGGCTTCGACGGCTTCGTCGTAAGCGACTATACCTCCATTTCGGAGCAGATTGCCCACGGCATCGGAGACCTTCAGGAAGTGTCGGCCCGCTCGCTGCAGGCCGGCCTGGACATGGACATGAACGCCGACGGCTTCGTGGGAACGCTGGAAAAGTCGCTGAAAGAAGGGCGGATAAAGGAGGCCGACATTGACCGCGCCTGCCGTCGCATCCTGGAAGCCAAGTACAAGCTGGGGCTCTTCGAAGACCCCTTCAAATACCTGGACCCTTCGCGTCAGAGCGAGCTTTACACCGCGGAACACCTGGCTGCAGCCCGGGAAGTGGCCCGCGAATGCCAGGTGCTCCTGAAGAACGACGGCGTGCTGCCGCTGTCCAAGGATGCACACGTGGCCGTGGTGGGCCCGCTGGCCAGGAATGCCGAGGCGCTCGCCGGCTCCTGGAGCACCGGCAGCCACAACGACGAATGCGTAACCTTGTATGACGGTATCGCAGAAGTGGCCCGCGCCAGCTATGCCCAGGGCAGCTGGCTGTTCCTGGACAAGGAACTGGAAGAAACGGTGCGCTATGGAATGATCCGTTCCTTTGTACCGGGCTATGTGGGTGAACCCCTCCACACCGTACTGCAGGAACGTCTGATAGCCGAGGCCGTGGCCCTGGCCCGGCAGGCCGATGTGGTGGTAGCCTGCGTAGGTGAAACGGACAGCATGAACGGCGAGGCGTCGTCCCGCACGGACATTTCCATCCCGGATGCCCAGAAAGAACTCCTAAAGGCCCTCAAAGCCACCGGAAAACCCGTGGTGATGGTGCTGGTCACCGGCCGGCCTTTGGTGCTGGTGGATGAAGATGCCACCATGAACGCCATCCTCAATGTCTGGAGCCCCGGCTCCGAAGGCGGACACGCCGTGGCCGACGTCCTTTTCGGCGACTACAACCCTTCGGCCAAGCTCACCACCTCGTTCCCCCGCTCCGTGGGGCAGCTACCGCTATACTACAACCACAAGAACACTGGCCGCCCCCACCCGGACTACGCTCCCTTCCAGAAGTTCGTCACGGCCTATATGGATGAGCTGAACGGCCCGCTTTACCCCTTCGGCTATGGCCTAAGTTACACTACTTTCAGTTACTCTGAACCTACGCTTAGCGTTCCCGAAATGCCGCTGGACGGTTCTGTAACCGCTTCCGTCACGGTAACCAATACGGGTACCCGTGACGGTTACGAGGTTGTCCAGCTGTATATACACGACATCTACGCCACCTCCACGCGACCCGTGAAGGAGCTCAAGGGTTTCCAGAAAGTGTTTATCCCTGCCGGAGAATCCGTAACAGTACAATTCCAGCTCACGGCCGAGGATCTCTCCTACTATAACCATGAGCTGGAATGGGTATGCGAACCAGGAGACTTTGAAATCATGACCGGCCCCAACAGCCGTGATACCCGTTCCGTCCTGCTTACAGTGCGGTAAGTTACTCTATATTGAACTCCTGCTTGAAGGGGCCGTCGTGGCCGTAGGCGGGCCAGCCGGGATTGCCGAATTTGCAGAAGTCCGTCCAGGCATCCAGCATGCGGGCGCTCAAGGCGTAATCGGCCTCGGTGAAGGGGCGCCAGCTGCGGGAAAGCGTGCCGAATATGTACCAGAGCTCGGCCGAATGGAAGGCTCCGGAGTTGGAGTTGGGATGGGCCTCGTCGGTGGGAAGGTCACGAAGGAACTCGTATTCGAATACGGTGCCTCCCAGGGAATCGCGCAGGGCGCAGAATTGGTCTACGACCTGGCCCCCCAGGGCTCCCATGTCGTCTTTGTTATAACCTATCATGATGGGCACCTGGGCTATGGAACCGTCGAAGAACGACTCCTCAAAGCTTCCGGTAACCACCTTGCCGTCGGGATGGGGCATGAACCAGCCCTGGACGGCGCGAATCTGGTCCGTGGAGGCGGCGCGCATGGCGGCCAGGTCTGTAAGACCGGCCTGGTCCATGGCGGCCTTGCCCATGGCGTCAAACTGCTCCTGGGAGCCGTCCGGGGATAGGCCGCGGGTGCTGAGTCCGCCGCCGCTCTGGATAATGGCACCGGCCATGAGGTCCCGGGAAAGGGGAGAGACCAGCAGTGTTTTCACGCTCATGGCACCGGCGCTCTGGCCGAAGATGGTGATGCGGGAAGGGTCTCCGCCGAAGGCAGAGATGTTGTCTTTTACCCACTTCAGGGCCGCAGCCTGGTCCATGGTGCCGTAGTTTCCGCTCTGGCCCTGTTCGGCCGTGAGTTCCGGATGCGAGAGGAATCCCAGTGTTCCCAGGCGGTAGTTGATGGTGACCAGGATGACGCCGCGTTTGGCCCATTCATCTCCGTCCATGGTTACTTCATAGCCGTAACCGTTCATGTAGGCGCCGCCGTGGATCCACATGGCCACGGGCAACTTGGCGTCTTTGCCCAATGCATGGGATGGGGCCCAGACATTCAGGTACAGGCAGTCCTCGCTCTCTTCGGGCGTTCCCTGCCAGTAGAATTCGTCTCCGTAGAAAGTGCCGGGCTTGTTGCCGGGCTGGGGCGCAATGGGGCCGAAGGTGTCGCACACCTTCACGCCTTCCCAGGCCACCACCGGCTGCGGAGCCTGCCAGCGGAGTTCTCCCACGGGCGGGGCGGCATAGGGGATGCCCCGGAAGACGGTTACGCCGGAAGCCTCGGAAGGGACACCCTGGATGGCGCCGCCTTCAACGGACAGGACGGGATTCTGCTGCGTGCAGGCCATGGCTGCAAGCAGCAGAGGAAGGACGATTCTTCTCATAATTCTTCTTTTACTGCGTATTTCTTGGTACGGGCGTCCTGGATGACGCCATTCCAGTTAAGGCCGAAGGTAAAGTCCCAGGTGTTGCCGTCGGCATCCACCAGGGGACGCATGTCATGGGGATTGTCCTCGTACTGTTCTTCCACGGTGCGCATATCGGCCGGCATCTGCATGGGCAGGAGGGCCGAAGGCTCCGCCGCACCGCTCACGATGTCCAGCACGGCCTGGTTCTGCACGCCCAAGGTAAGGAGGATGGCATCGGCATAAGGTTCCATTTCCGAGAGAACCACCGGGCGGGTGGCGCTTACCACCACCACTATGGGCTTGCCGCCCATCTTCTTTCTGGTGTCGATGACCAGGTCAAGATCGCTCTCGTTGGGCGTTTTTACCGTCTTTCCCTTATAACTGCGGTTGGTAAACGGCTCTTTGGGGTCTCCTCCGGCGATGGACTGGGCGCGGGCGAATTCGGCCTTGTAGGGCCTGTACTGCAGGCTGATGGGCACATAGCCGTTGCCGCCCTTGTTGCGGTCTTCTACGCTGTAGCCGGTGCCGGGCTGGGGTTCCTTTACCATCACCAGGGCGAAATCGGCCTCCTTCGGGGTTTCGGCCCAGTCGAAGTATTTCTCTACCAGGGCGCGGTCAATGGGGTAGTCCCAATGCGCGGCGGGGCCCATGGAAAGGCCGAACATGCCGGGCGTCTGCGGGTAGAAGCGTTTGGGGACGAAGACCTTAGGTTTGGGAGATTCTTCGCTGCGCTCAGAATGACAAGGGAGAACCCCGCCATGATTCTTGAGCATTACGATACTTTTGAGCTGGGCCTCGTAGCCGGCCTTCATGAATTCCGGATTTCCAACCACTTCCGTGGCCGTGGCCGGGTTTGTGTAAGGGTTCTCGAACAGGCCGGTGCGGAAGCTGTTGAGCAGAAGGCGCACGGCGCTCTGCTCAAAACGGGCACGGGCGCTTTCTTCGCCGAAGTCGCGAACCCACATCTGATAGGCTTCCAGCACGGGCCCTTTGTCGTTGTTGCCGCCAAACTGGTCTACGCCGGCCTTGAGCACTTCGTAGTGCCTTTCGGCCACGGTGAGGTTCTCTACGCCCCAGCATTTGCCGTCGAAGGATTCGATGGCACTGTTGTCGTAGGTGATGTTCCAGTCGGTGCATACCACGCCGCCAAATCCGTATTTCTCACGCAGGATGTCCGTAATAATCCACTTGCTGTAACTGTTCCCCACATTCTTGCCGGAAGGGTCCCTTCCGTAGGAAATGGTGTAATAAGGCATTACGGCGCTGGCCATGCCGGTTCCGTCCGTGAGGGCGAAAGCCCCGTCCACGAAGGGTACCAGGTGGGTTTTCATGTTGTTGCCCGGATATACGGCGTACTTGCCGTAATTGAAGTGGGCGTCACGGCCGCCTTCCTCGGGGCCTCCGGAGGGCCAGTGCTTTACCATGGCATTAACGCTTTCCGTTCCCCAGCCGCCGGTGCTTTCCGTGGTCTGGAAACCGTCCACATAGGCGCGGGCCATATCGCGGTCCAGGTAGGGGTCTTCGCCGAAAGTGCCGTTGAAGCGGCTCCAGCGGGGTTCGGTGGCCAGGTCAATCTGGGGGCTTAAGGCTGTGGCGATGCCCAGGGCACGATACTCCTTGGAGGCAATCTGGCCGAACTGTTTCACCAGGGCGGGGTCGAAGGTGGCGGCCAGGCCCAGGGGAGTGGGCCAGAGGGAAATCTTTCCGCCGGCGCCCATGTTGAACTCGGCCGTGGCGGCGGTCTCATTGCGCGGGTCGGAGGAGTTGTTGGCCGGCACGCCCTGGCCGAAAGCTTCTACATAGGCCTGCACCTCGTTGTTCCAGCGGGCGGCTACCTCCGGGCTCTCCACCGATGTCACCAGTACGGCGCGGAGGTTGTCCTCCTTCAGGAACTTCATCTGCTGGTCCGTCATGTCCCAGGACTTGTGGTTGGTTTTGCCGGTATAGGTAGCCTGTCCCATGCCGTAGGCGGCACCGGGGATGGCCTGGTGGCTGCTGTACAGCATAAGGCCGGCAATCTCTTCCACGCTCAGGCGGGCGGCCAGGTCTTTGGCGCGGACATCGGCCGGGAGCCTCCAGTCTTCGTAGGGATCTATGACGCCGTTGCGGTTAAGGTCCTTGAAAGCGTAGCCGTTGTCTTCAAGGATGGCCGATGAAGTGTAGCCCAGGGTGGGGCCGTCCTTCTGGGTAATGTAGAAATATCCGTCGCCGTCGTGGGCCTCCCATTTGGGGCCGCAGGCAACGGCCGCAAGAAGGAGCATGGGAAGAAGGAGCCGTCTTTTCATATCATTGGTTCTTAGTGGTGATAAAAATACACAAAAAAACCCACAAGTCCAAAGAATGGAGCCTGTGGGTAAACAATTGAACAAAAACGGCTAATGCTTGTAGATGGTGAAGCGCCAGGTAATGCCCAGGTCCAGGTTGTGGAGGTCGTCGTGATTGTCCCGGAAATACGCAATGTGCAGCCTGAGCTTGTCGTTGCCCAGCGGAAAGTACTCAACGCCTGCACCGCCGTACAGATATTTATGGCCGGCCTCCAGGGTGACGTCGTAAGAAATGCCGTCCGGGTCCACATTGGCGGCTCCGTTGCGCTCATAGCCCACCTTGGTGCAGAGATTCCATTTTCCCAGGGAAAGGATAGCCTTGCCGATGAGCGACCAGTCCGACAACGGATTGGGCTGATGGATGGAGAATCGGTCTATGAAGTCCACGTCCACCACCAGCGGGCCAAATACAAACTTATTGCCCAGAGCCACGTAGTTCATCCTGTGACTGTAGACATCTTCCACCAGGTTGTAACTCCAGGTGGTAATCCACTTGGAGCCTATGTGTCCGTTCCAGTAGAGATTGTAGGAATATGCATTCTGGGTGCCCGGGGAAACAGGGGAGGGGCAGAATTGGAAGGAAATGTTCTGGCCGGGAGCCGGCGTCCATGTGGCCGATACCCCGAAGGCGTAATACTGATACAGGTTGTTGGAGAAGGCTCCATAATAATAGACGTCAATGGGCGGGGAGTCAATCTCGTAGCCGCCTATCATGATGGCCTGTTTGCCCGCCGTGATGGCCCACTTGGGGTTGATCTGCCATTTGAGCCAGAGGAAATCCGTGGCGTTGAAAGGGTTGCTCTCGTCTATCTTCTTGTTGAGCCTCTGCCGGATGCGTAGGCTGATGTTGTCAGTCAGGTGGCCGAGAATATGCAGATTGAGGTAGTCTCCCTGGAAGTGCGTTCCGTACTTGCCGGCCCTCACTTCCTGATGGAAAGTGGCGCGGGTGTCTATGGAAAGCTCGTCCACATGGCTCTTGACGGTCTCGAGGGCTTTATTCTGCGCTTTTGCCAGCGTGCCGCACAAGACCAGTGCCGAAATCAGAATCAGTTTAAGTTTCATGTCGTAGTTTTAGCGGCACAAAGATAATACTTTTTTCGGGCGTTCGTCGAAGGAAAGCGGGGATTCGTCTAAAAGCGGCACCGAACCCTTGCAAACACGCGTACTTTTGCTCCCGGAAATAAAACGCAACGAAATATGAAAAAGCTTATCGTCATTCTTGCCGCCGCCCTCATGGGCATCCAGGCTTTGGGTCAGACCACTACCGTCAAAGGTGTAGTGCTGGATTCGCTCACCCGCATGGGAGAGCCTGCCGCCATCCTGCAGTTCTACCGCCTCCCGGACACGGAAAAGGCCGTGGCTTTCACCACCACCGACGAGGAAGGCCGATTCTCCCACAACTTCACCCTGGCGGGAGACTATGTATTGGTCTTCGACAACCTGGGCCGCCAGGTCCAGCGCCGCTATTTCACCGTTCCGGCCGATACACCCGAGGTGGACCTGGGCGAGATCCTGGCCCAGGACAGTGCCGAAACCCTGAAGGCCGGCCAGGTGACCGCCATGCGCACGCTGGTGAAGATGGAAGTGGACAAGATGACCTATAACGTAGAGGACGACGTGGACTCCAAGACTTCCACCGTGCTGGACATGCTCCGCAAAGTTCCCATGGTGAGCGTGGACGGCCAGGACAAGATTTCCGTCAACGGAAGCAGCAACTTCCAGGTGTATGTGGACGGGAAGCCCAACCAGATGCTCACCCAGAATGCTTCCACCATCTTCAAGATGATGCCCGCCAGCAGCGTGAAGAACATCGAGGTGGTCACCAATCCGGGCGTCAAGTATGATGCCGAGGGCGTGGGCGGTGTGCTCAACATCACCACCAACAAGGCAGCCACCGGCGGTTCCTCCATGACCGACGGCTACTACGGCAACGTGATGCTGATGGGATCCAACCGCGGCGGCGGCGCCGGCGTGAGCACCAGCCTTCAGAAGGGAAAGCTGGCCGCCAGCCTGAGTGCCCAGGGAAGCTATTTCAGTATTCCCGGCACGGAAACCAACGTAGAGAACGTACAGGAGAGCGGTTTCAGCACCAAGAACAACACCTCTGCCGATATGAAGATGCCGGTTGCTATGATCAACGGCAGCGCCAGCTACGACATTGACTCGCTCAATATGGTGAGTGCCTCCCTGGGTGTGATGCATACCGGAATGCGTACCCTCAACAGCATTACCAACACCATCATCGCCTATCCCGGAGCCGATCCCTTCGGCTATAACGGTACCGCAGAGGCTCTGAACAACCGCACCAGCATCAGCGCCAGTGCCGACTACCAGCACCTCTGGGCCGATGCCCCCGGACGATCCTTCATCCTGAGCTACCAGTTCAACGGCGCCCCCTCCGTGAACAACAGCCTGAATACCTTCGACGGCGCCTCCATCCCCGGCTTCGACCTTACCGACCGCCGCAGCGACGGCCGCACCGGCTCCACCGACCACACCGTGCAGGCCGATTTTACCACCCCGCTGGGCTCCCGGCACACCCTTTCCACCGGCGCCAAGTTCCTGAGCCGGCACAACTCTTCGGCCCAGACCGACTACCTGTGGAACGGCAGCGCCTTTGTGGAGAACCCGCTGAGCAGCCTCACCTACGACTTCTACAACCGCATCGGCGCAGCCTATGCCGAACTGGAAGGCAAATACGGCGCCTTCGGCCTCAAAGCCGGCGTACGCTACGAGCACACCTGGCAGAACTACTCCTCTTCGGCCCAGAGCGGCAGCTTCTCGGTGAACTATGGCAACCTGGTCCCTTCGGCCAGCATCCAGTGGAGCCCCTCCATGACGCAGAACATCGGCCTTAGCTATAATATGCGCATCTCCCGTCCGGGCATCTCCTACCTGAACCCGTACGTGAACACCTCCGACCCCACCGCCCGCACCTACGGCAACCCCGACCTGGACACCGAACGCGGCCACAACATCTCCCTGGTGTACAACTACTACTCGCCGCTCATTATGATTAACGCCACCCTGCGCCACAGCTTCACCGCCAACGGCATCGAGTCCTACAGCTTCTACGACGAGGACAACCTCTTCAACACCACCTACGGCAACATCGTGAGCTCCCGCAACACCGGCCTCAACGGCTTCGTGATGTTCAACCCTGGCAACAAGACCCGCATTATGCTCAACGGCGGCGTGGGGTATGCCGACCTCCGCAGCGCCCAGCTGGGCCAGCAGAACAGCGGCTGGAACTACAACATCCTGGTGGGCGTGCAGCAGACCCTGCCCTGGGACCTCCGCCTGAGCGCCAATGTGATTACGATGGGCAAGACCATCAGCCTGCAGGGCTGGAGCACCGGTATGTCGCTGGGCACCCTGGGCCTCACCAAGAGCTTCCTGGAAGACCGGCTGAGCTTCTCTGTGAACGGCATCGTTCCCCTGGCCAAGGGCTTCAAAATGAGTATGGAATCCCATACCAAGGGCAGCGGCTTTACCACCGATATGAGCACCACCATCCCTATGAGCGCCCTTACCTTCCAGGTCAGCTGGAGCTTTGGCAAGCAGGGCAACTACAGCGCCAAGAAGGCCCGCCGCACCATCGAGAACGAGGCACAGCTCAACAGCACAACCACGGCTGAAAGTATGAGCGGAATGTTGCAAATGTAATTTTTACTATCTTTGCATAATATGCAGACAAAAAGCAGAGGAAACCTCATTATAAACACCACCCAGATGGCAGTCTGGGTGGCTGTTTTCCTGATTCCGGCCATCATTGCCGGCGTTACGTCTCGGTCTATGGAGCCGGCTTGGGGCGTTTTTACCACCAGCTCGCTGATTCTCCTCCCGTTTTTCCTGCTGTATTGCCTCAACTATTATTTCTTGATTCCCAAGTGTCTCCACGGAGGACGTCCCAAGTGGTTCTACTGGGTGAACGTCTGCCTGCTGGTGGCCTGGAACCTGTATAAGTTCATTCCCCGGGAAGGGATGGAAATTCCTCAGGAGGTTGTGGAACAGTTTGGGGAGAATTCAGTTTGGGCACTGTATATCGGGGGTATTCTGATGGTCCTTTTTCTGGAGGTTATGGTCATTCTGCTGGCCGTGGGGGTCCGCGGCGTGATGCGCTCCAACGAAGCCATGATGCAGGTGGAGGAAGAGCGCCGCAAGAGCGCCGAAGCGGAACTTACCTGGCTCAAGCACCAGCTCAACCCGCATTTCCTCTTCAATACGCTCAACAACATCTCCTCCCTCACGCAGATAGACCCCGACAAGGCGCAGGAAAGCATCGGCCAGTTGAGCGACCTGCTGCGCTATGCCCTCTATGACAGTGAAGCCGAAAAGGTATCCCTGGCGGCCGAAATGGAGTTTATGAGCAATTACATAGACCTGATGGCCCTCCGCTGCAACGAGCTTACCAGAGTGGAGAAGGACTTCGAGGTGCCCCAGGAGCACGTAGAAGTGGCTCCGCTGCTGTTTATCTCCCTGATAGAGAATGCCTTCAAGCACGGAGTAAACGCCCGCTATCCGTCCTCTGTCAATGTTAAAATGTATTATCTGAAAGGGGAAGTGTGTTTCTTCTGTTGCAACACCGTCTTCTATAACAGCAAACCCATAGAGATTGTTAAAAAGAGCGACCACGTGGGCTCCGGAATTGGTCTGGAGAATATGAAGCGTCGGCTGGAGCTTCTGTATCCGGGACGCTACACCTACGATGTTGTGGAGGAACACAGTTCCTATATGGTGACCGTTACGCTGAAGGTATGAGGAACCTGCGCTGCATAGTCGTAGATGACGAACCCTTAGCCGTAAAGATGCTGGAGGGGTTTGTGGCTCGCACGCCTTTTCTGGAGCTGGCGGGCAGCTTCAACGACCCCGTGCTGGCATTGAGTGAAATCCGCGCCCAGGCGCCGGATCTGGTGTTCCTGGATATCCAGATGCCCGATCTGGACGGCATGGAGCTTTCCCGGATGCTGCCGCCCCAGACCCGCGTCATCTTTACCACGGCCTTCAAGCAATACGCCTTCGAAAGCTATGAGGTGAGCGCCCTGGACTTCCTCCTCAAGCCCATCCGCTACCAGAAATTCCTGGAAGCGGCCGAGAAGGCGCGCGAGTGGTTCGCCCTCAAGGAAGCCGCCGCAGCGCCGGTGGCATCGGCCGAAAAAACCTCCGTTTTCCTGAAGGTGGACGGTGTGCTTCGCAAGGTGGAACTGGCCGATATCCAATACGTTGAGGGTATGAAGGACTATGTGATGTTCCACCTGGCATCGGCCCGGCAGCCGCTGGTGACGCACCTCACCATGAAGGCCGTGGAAGACATGCTGCCGCCGGAGCGCTTCATGCGCATCCACCGGTCCTTCATCGTCGGCCTTTCACATATCGCCAGTGTCACGCCCCAGGCCGACATTAAAGTGGGCGACGCGCTTCTCCACGTCTCCGAAGGCTACCGCCCCGCCTTTGACGCCTACCTCCAAAGCCTATCGTAGCCGAAAAGGGCAGAACCCGGGACAATGTTCCGGGATTTTTTGTATCTTTGGGGAAAATCTGACCAACATGAAACGAATCCTATGCCTTGTGGCCGTGGCTATCGGCCTTACTTCCTGCGGTGTCGTCTCCCAGCTCAACACGGACAGGCTGCTGCAGGGTGGCGTATATGCCGCTCAGGCACTGACGCTTACGGATGCACAGGTAGAAGACTATGTGCACCAGTACATCACGCAGCTGGACGCCCAGAGCCAGGTGCTGCCGGAGAGCGACCCTTACACCAAGCGCCTTCGCAAGATTATCAACAGCATGGACGGTGTGAACGAGTTGCCGCTTAATTTCAAGGTATATAAGGAGAACGAGGTGAACGCCTTCGCCTGTGCCGACGGCAGCGTGCGCGTATACAGCGCCCTCATGGATATCATGACGGACGATGAGCTGGTGGGCGTGCTGGGGCACGAGATGGGCCACGTGGCGCTGCACCACACCCGCAAACAGATGCAGAAGCAGATGCTCACGTCGGCCGCCATGCAGGGCATTGCATCGGCCGGCGACAATATTGCCGCCCTGACGGATTCGCAGCTGGGCGCCCTGGGAGAGGCCATCCTCAACGCCAAGTATTCCCGCACCATGGAGAACGAGGCCGATGATTACGGCTACAATTTCCTCTGCGAATGCGGAAAGAACCCCTGGGCCATGGTGATGTCCTTCGAGAAGCTGGAGGAACTGGCCGGAGGGTCCCAGAGCACCAATACCCTTACCAATCTCTTCTCCTCGCACCCGGAAACGGCCAAGCGTATCGAGCACATCAGCCAGCGCTGCATTAACGACGGATACAGCCGGCCGGCCGCGTCCACTGCCAAAACCACCAAGTAATCATGAAAAGAATTATCCTTATGGCCGCGGTTGCGGCCATAGCCGTTTCTTGCGGCACCCCCAAACAGAAAGTATATGTTACGGACGTTCAGGCGCATCGCGGAGGCATGGGACTGTATCCGGAGGAATCCCTGGCCGCCATGCTCAACGCCGTGGACCTGGGTGTGAATACCCTGGAAATGGACCTCTGCGTTACGCAGGACAAGGAAGTGGTGCTCTCGCACGACAAGTTCTTCCATCCACGCTATGCCACCCGCCCGGACGGCACTTCCGTTGAATCCGGTGACCCCCGTGTGTATCTCTGGACCTTGCCATACAGTGAGGTCATCAAATGGGATGTGGGCAGCAAGCCCAATCCCAACTGGCCGGAAAAGCACTGCCAGCCTGCCGTGAAGCAGCGCGCCGCCGAGGTGATCGACGCCGTGGAGGCCTACTGCAAGGAGAAAGGCCTTGCCCCCATGAAGTACAATATCGAAATCAAGAGCGACCCGGACTGCGAAGAGGGGAGGGAAGGCATAGACTGGCCTGAATACCACGAGTTTACAGACCTTTGCATGGCCATGCTGGAGGCCCGTGGACTGGGGGACCGCCTCATTATCCAGTGCTTCGACGAGCGTGCCCTCAATTATATCAACCAGAAGTATCCCGGCCACATCCTGGCTTATCTGGTTGAAGGCTACGAGAAAGACTACGACGAGTACATGTCCAAGCTGGAGTTCAAGCCCGAATGGCTGAGCCCCCCGCACGAGAACGTGGACCAGGGACTCATGGACCGCGCCCACAAGGACGGCATGAAGGTGGTCACCTGGACGGTGGACGACAAGGACGAGATGCGCCGGCTCATCGGCCTGGGCGTGGAAGCCATCATTTCCAATTACCCGGACCGCCTCATGGAGGTAGTAAAGGAGTATTAATTATCCTTCTTTTCGGCGTACTCTTTGGGAGAAAACCCTGTTATGCGTTTGAACTCGCGTGACAGGGTTTTGTATTCCATGCCCAGCTCCATGGCCGCATTGGTGGGAGGAAGCCCGTTCCGGATGAGTTCCCGGAAACGGTTGACGCGCATCTGGATAATGTAGCGGTAAATGGACGTTCCCATGCTTTTGGAAAAGGTTTCTTCCAGCGTACGGCGGCTCATGGGAACCAGGGCCACCAGTTCGTCCACGCGGATGGGTTTTCCCAAATTGCTGTCTATGTACTGGAGTACCTTGGAGATGTAGGGATTGTCGTTGACCAGGACGTCCGTGGAGTGCCGCGTAACGATATGGGTGGGGCGCACGATAATGTCCGAGTAATGTTTGCTGCGCTCCCCGGGCGGCATTTCCAGGAGGTATTCGATGAGCGTGGCCACCTGGTAGCCCGCGTTTTCCACATCCAGTGCTACGGACGAGAGCTGTGGCAGGCACAGCTGGCACATGGTTTCATCGTTGTCGGTTCCCAGCAGCAGGATGTCTTCGGGGATGCGGAGGCCCGCATGCTGGGATTGGGCACAGGCTTCGATAATGTTGTAGGCCTTGTTGTCGTCGCAGCAGTAGATGCCCACCGGTTTGGGAAGGGACCGGAGCCAGTGGATGAGTTTGTCGGAATTGTACCACCAGGAGGTCTTGAGATTGCGGATTTCCCGGATGTCGCTTTTCCGCAGGGTGACTCCGGCTTCCCGGGCCACCGCATCCATGAAGCCGTTTCTTCTGCCGTCCGACCACACGAGGCCGTTCATTCCGTAAAAGGCAAAATGCCGGATGCCTTTGCCGATGAAATAACGGGCGGCCATCCGTCCGGCTTCCAGGTAGTCTCCGGTGATGTTGATGATGCCCGGGAACGACTGCAGAAAGTCCTGGGCCACGGGAATGATTCCCCGCTCCTGGAAAGGGCGGATGTCTTCGAAAGAGCGGAACTGGCCGATGATGGCATCGGCCTTCCAGTGGGAGGCGATGTCGGCCGCCGTCCTGAGCTGGTTGGCGTCGCGGAACGACAGCGGGATCTTACCCACTACCCAGGGTGAGTGCTCGTGAGAGTACTTGATGATGCCCTGCAGCAGCTTGTTTCCGTAAGACTCCGTGAAGTCTGTCATCATGAGGACTCGGGCCATAAATGTGCGATTTTCTTCGCAATTTACTTAATTTAAGTAAAACCACAAAATCTTTCCATGGGGCTTAAGGTGTTGAGTTATAATTAAAAGTTTTTAAAAAACGAAACTTGCGTTTTGCGCGATTTGGGTAGTTGATTGCGCAATTTGGTTGATTCTAAATCATATCAATAATTAAATTTGTAGTTGGAAAATATGTGCTAAAACAACCAATATTAACTAACTATCTTAAAATCAACTATGAAGACCAACAAACTGTTAGGTTTTGCTGCCGCACTCATGTGCCTGGTGGCAACTTTCTCGGCGCAAGCCCAGAACGTGACAGTGCGTGGTACCGTGAGTGATGCCGTGGGCCCCATTGCGGGAGCCGTGGTTCTTTCCGGTAACGCCAATGCTGTCACGGACCTCGATGGTGCCTACACCATCACGGTTCCGTCCAACGCAGTCCTCGAAGTTTCCTGCCTGGGTTATGTGGCTCAGCAGGTGAACGTCAACGGACGCACCAACATCAACATCATCCTCGTGGAAGATGCCGAATTGCTGCAGGAAGCCGTGGCCCTCGGTTACGGTGCCCAGACCAAGAAGAAGGACCTGTCCGCTTCTGTGGGTATCGTGAACAACGCCGATGAACTGGCTGCCCGTCCTGTGACCTCCACCGAGGCCATGCTCCAGGGCCAGATCCCCGGTGTGACCATCTCCAACAACGGTGGCTCCCCGGATTCCAACCCTCAGGTGATTATCCGTGGCCAGGGTTCCCGCAACGGTGACTCCGTGCTGTGGGTCGTTGACGGTGTCCCCGGCGCTCCCATTACGTCCATGAACGACATCGAGAGCATCGTCGTCCTGAAGGACGCCGCCTCCGCCGCTATCTACGGTGCTACTTCCGGTGCCGGTGGCGTTATTCTCGTGACCACCAAGAAGGCTAACCAGGGTATTCACATCGAGTATGACCTGGTTGCAGGTATTCGCGCCGCATCCAATGTTATTACTCCTCTCAATGCCCAGCAGGAAATTGAGATGCGCAAGCTCTCCTATGCCAACGCCGGTCTCACCCTGCCCATGGGTTGGGATACCACCAGGAACCCCTGGGTGGCCACCAACCGTACCAACTGGATGGATGAAATTTTCCGCACTGCTTTCTATCAGCGTCACTCCGTCACCCTCAACTACGGTGGTGAGCACCTCAAGAGCCGTCTTACCTTCAGCTATCAGGACAATCCCGGTGTGCTGATTAACACCTACAATAAGAATTTGGGTGTTCGCTACAATGGTGAATATGAGATCAACAAGTGGGTCAAGATTACCGAGGTGATGTCCTACGCTGACGACAACAGCCGCGGTACGGATACCGGTTCCGCTTACACGGGTACTATCCTCTCCGCCATCTATATGCCTGCCAGCGCCGAGGCTTATGCCACGGCCGGTCCTTACGCCGGTTCCTATGGCGGTACTACCACCGAGGATCCCGCTTATATCGCCCAGTACGGCAGCAACTTCGCCGACATCCACGGTGATGCCGTGAACCCGCTGCGCCTGTTGCTGGCCGATAACCGCTACTACCACAACAGCTCGTTCTGGTCCACCACCGGTCTGCACATCACTCCCGTCAAGGGCCTGAAATTCAGCAGCCTCTTTACCGTCGACGTGTATAACCGCTGGTACAAGAACTTCCATCCCGCCCGCCCCGAAGTGGGTAAGCCCGATGGTGGCAACAGCCTCAACTACGACACCCGTCGCAATACCGGTTGGCGTAGTGAGAACATGCTTACTTATGATCGTACATTCGGAAAGCACACCATCGGTGCCCTGGCCGCCCTCACTCTGAACCGTGAGACCGCCAGAACCCTGACTGCCTCCGGTAAGACCTTCCAGGATGAGGCGTACAACGTGCAGTATCTGCGTCATGCTGCTTCCAAGGATGCCAACGATGAATTCGGCATCGATGCCAACGTGGCTCTGGTAGCCCGTGCTTCCTACAGCTATGACGACCGCTATTTCGTGACCGCTTCCTGGCGTCGTGACTATGCCGGCCGTCTGCCTGCCGCCCACAACTATGGTGATTTCCCGGCCGTGACCGCTGCATGGAAAGTTTCCAGTGAACCTTTCTTCCCCAAGAACGACGCCGTCAACCTCCTCAAGCTCCGTGCTTCCTGGGGTCGCGTAGGTAACCTGGGTTCCATCGGCTGGACTTACAAGAGCGCCAATCTGAGTTCCTCTACCTGGAACGAAGGCGCCATCTATGGCGTTGAGAACGGTGCTTACTGGGGCACTTTCTGGTTCCCCAAGAACTCCGTGAACCAGAACCTCACCTGGGAGACCTCCGAGCAGTTCGATGCCGGTCTGGATATCGACCTCTTCAAGGATCGTCTCTCCCTGTCCCTGGACTACTATAACAAGCGTACCTTCAACCTCATTCAGGCGCAGACTATGGGTTGGCCCCAGACCATCGGCCTCAATGCCATGATGGTGAACCAGGGTGAGATCCGCAACTCCGGTATTGAACTGGTTGCCGCCTGGAACGATTCCGTGAATAAGAACTTCAGCTACCACATTTCCGGTAACTTCTCCTACAACAAGAACAGTGTTCTCTCCACGGGTGTGGTTGATAACCAGGGCAATGCCGGTAAGTGGACCGGTGGCGGTGACTTCCGTCTGGTTCCCTGGATTTACCAGAGCGAAGCAGGCCAGCCCCTGAATTCCTTCTATGTGATCAAGACTGACGGTATTTTCCAGAGCGACTCTGAGGCCGCAGCCTACACCAAGGACGGCCAGCGCATCCAGCCCAATGCCGTTGCCGGTGACCTCAAGTTCGTGGATTACAACAACGACGGCAAGATTGACGACAACGACCGCCAGTATGTAGGATCTGCCATGCCCAAGTACACCTTCGCCCTCAGCGGTGGCATTGAATGGAAGGGCTTCACTGTGGACCTGATGTTCCAGGGTGTGGCTGGCAACAAGATTGCCTATGTGGGTAAGCAGATGATCCTCTCCGACGTGGAAGGTAACTTCAACCGCAGCGCAGAAATCCTGAATGCATGGAGCCCCTCCAACACCGGTTCCAAGATTCCTCGTCTGTCCAAGAACGACCCCAACGGCAACTTCTCCACTCCTTCCGATTACTACATCGAGGATGGCTCCTACCTCCGCCTGAAGAACCTCACCATCGGTTACGATCTCACCAACGTTCTTCGCAAGGCCCCTCACTTCGCCGGTCGCAACAGCACCTTACGTGTTTATGTGAGCGGTGAGAATCTCTTCACCATCACCAAGTACTCCGGCATGGATCCCGAAATGGGTGGCTATGATACCATCAAGTATCCTGTTTCCCGCGTATTTGCTTTCGGTATCAAACTCAACTACTAATCGACTGTGAATATGAAAAAGTATATCATTCTCGCTCTGATCGCAGCTGGCACCCTCAGCGTTGCCTCCTGTGCGAAATTCCTGGATGTGAAGGCCGAAGGTGCTCCTACCGCAGACCAGTACTTCCAGAATGACCAGCAGGCCATTGACGCCGTGGACGGTATTTATGCCCGTCTGGCTCAGGAAAGCTGCATGGGTCGTGAACTCTATTGGGAGCAGGCCGTCGCCAACGATATCGTCTGGGGACGTACCCGTGGCTATCCCACTCTGGCTACCTTTGCATACACCGGAGATGAAAGCCCTCTGCGCAGCGTTTTCGGCAATGCATACACCGAAGGTATGAACCGCGCCAACTGGATTATCCAGCAACTCCTCCTCAAGCAGGAGAATACTACCCTCACCGCTGTTGAAAAACGCAGCCTGGGTGAAGCCTATTTTATGCGTGCCTACTGGCACTTCCTCATCGCCTACCGTTACGGTACCAAGGACCTGGGCGTTCCCTTTGTGGCTTACGAGACTGTTGAAGGCGGTTATAACAACGAGATTCCCGAGCAGCAGCCTTCCGTGATGAAGGACTATGAACTCATTATTTCCGATCTCCAGAAGGCCGAGGAAATCCTGCCCAAATTTGAGGAGTATGGCGCCGCCGACCGCGGCCGTGCCCACAAGGCTGCCGCTGTGGCAGTAATGGCCAAGGCGTACGCCTACTGGGCTACCTGGGACAACAGCCAGTGGCCGAATGTGATCACTTGTGTGAATAAGCTGGAACAGGCCTATGGCCGTGACCTTCACCCTGTGTTTACTGACCTCTTTGCTCCCGATGTGACCAAGTTCTTCACCAAGGAGTACTGCTGGGGCTATCCTTCCAACGGCTCCAATAACGGTAAATCTGGTGGCTCCATTGAATTCCCTGGTGTCTCCCTGGAGAACAAAGGCTGGGGCAAGTTCAATGGCTGGGGCCAGTTCAAGCCTTCCTATGACATCTATGAAGAGATGGCCAAGGATAATGTGGGTGACGAGAAGAACGAGCGTCTGGCCGCTTCCATCTTGGAGTATGGCGACGTGTTCCCGTACTTTGGCGAAGACCGTGTTTACTGGTCCACCTCCGATGTGGAGGCAGGCTTCCAGATCTACAAGTTCATGCAGCCCTTCGCCCCGGCCGATCCCCAGGGCGCCGGCTACCTGCTGGACAACGCCGACTGGCCTTGCACCCTCATCAACTGGCCTATCATCCGCTTTGCGGACTGCCTGCTTCTCCGTGCCGAGGCTTATCTGGTAGCCAACAACATTTCCGCCGCTACCAAGGATATCAACCGTATCCGTGAGCGCTCCCACCTGGCTCCTATCGATGGCGCTTCCTGGCAGGCCCTCTATCACGAGCGCCGCTGCGAACTGGCCTTCGAAATGGCCAACGACCACGCGGCAGACTGCAAGCGCTGGGCTGTGGGCGGTGCTGCCGAGATCAAGGCCCTGGCCCTTGCCGAGCTGAATGCCCATCCCCGTGTCCGTCACTATGTTGACCGTTCCGATCCCTATTCCGAGTTCACCGTGGGTGATTACGAGGATTACAAGAACCAGCTGCCTTGGAACGATAAGTACATTACCTTCCCTTATCCTTCCGAGCAGATCAACAAGTCCGCCGGTGCCCTTCAGAACCCGCCGAGCTGGAAATAGTCGGATACATTCCCGGTCAAGTCGGGAATGACAAGATTTTCGGAGCGACCCCTCACCGGGCCGCTCCGATTTTTTGTGATTATTCGTAAGAAACGCACAATCGTCATGTGAAACAACACTTTCTTTTTTACGATCCTTGGAGGATTGGGCACTTTGTGCTAGTTTTGACCAGAGCCCTGGTTTTCACCAGGCTTATTAATTATAGAATTTCTATTATAGAATTTGTATAATCCAAACGATATGCTTACATTTGCACAAAACAGCAGCCCAATGGAGAATCCGTTTTATCTCACTGGCATCATTCCGGAGCCTTTCTTCTGTGACCGGAAGAAGGAGACGGCCTGGATTGTGCGAACGCTGGATAACAAGGCGCACATTCTGCTTTCTTCGCCCCGAAGAATGGGTAAGACGCAGTTAATCCGGCACGTCTTTGATCATCCGTCCATCAAGAATAACTACTATACTTTTTATACTGACATCTATCCCACCACCAGCCTGCATGAGCTCGTTCTGTTCCTGAGCAAGGAAATCTATTCCGTTCTGGTACCCAAGGGAAAGGCTGCGCTGGATAATTTCTTGGCAGGACTTCACTCCCTGGCCGGTTGTCTGGGTTATAATCCGCTTACCAATACCCCCACCTTTGATATCAAATTGGGCGATATTCATTCCCCTGAGCTCACGTTGGAAGAGATCTTTGCATATCTTGAACATGCCGGCAAACCCTGCATTTTTGCCATTGACGAGTTTCAACAGATTGCCAAGTATCCGGAAAAGAATGTGGAGGCCACGCTTAGGATGCATATCCAAAAGATGAATAACTGTCTGTTCATTTATGCCGGAAGCAACCGCCATATTTTGGAGAATATGTTTA
This sequence comes from Bacteroidales bacterium, assembly GCA_017617475.1. The sequence continues at coordinate 62,410 of JAFZWC010000056.1, read as the reverse complement.
ACTCTGCGGCCATGCCGTTTTATAACAGTGCAGAGCAGACATATCTGGATTGTATCCCAAGGGATATCTATACGGCATTCGCCAGGGAACAGTTTGAGAATGCGGGCCGCCGGATTGCACCCGAAGCGGCAGAGTTGGCCTATGACTTGTTCGAAGGCCATACTTATTACGTCCACAACGTGCTCCATAATGCCTTTGCCTACCTGGATGAAGATAAGAGGGTGGAAGAGGCCGATATCAGAATAACGCTGGATAATATTCTGGAAGAGAAAGGTCCCACATTCGCATCTGTGATGAACCGGCTTAATTACCAGCAAAAGGAAACGCTGATCGCTATCGCAAAAGAAGGGAAAGCCCGGGGTGTTACCTCTGTTGCTTTCGTAAAGCAGCACGCACTCAAGTCCCCCAGTTCTGTCCAATATGCCATAAGTACCCTTTTAGAGCGGCAGCTGCTGACATTCAAGGATGAGGGGAGAACCAAAGTTTATTGTGTCTCAGACCGTTTCTTTGAAAAGTGGATTTGCAAAAAGTATTAGAGTTGCAGAAGGGCATGACGATGATTTCGGAGCGACCCCTCACCGGGCCGCTCCGTTTTTTTTGTGCGGCAGATTTCTTATATTTGTGTGAATAACACAAAGCTATGACCCAATCCTTCTCCCATCTATTCGTCCTGGGGGTAGCGGCGGTGCTGTTGGCATCGGCCTGCAACCCTGAAGAAAAGACCCTGAAGCTGATGACGCCCGTGCCGTTTTCTCAGGTGAAGATTGACGACAGTTTCTGGAGTCCGCGGCTGGAACGCCATAAATCCGTAACCCTGCCGGTGTGCATAGACCAGATTGAGAACCAGACAGGCCGTATCCGCAATTTTGAGAATGCGGCCAAAAGGGAGGGGCAGCACTCCGGTATCTTCTTTGACGATTCCGACGTGTACAAGGCCCTGGAAGGCATGGCGTATTCCCTGCAGAACCAGCCGGACCCGGTGTTGGAAGCCAAGTGCGACGAGTGGATTGACAAGTTTGCCGCCGCCCAGCAGGAGGACGGATACATGAATACGTTCTATACGCTTACCACTGACCAGCCCCGCTGGACCAATATGGACCGGCACGAGATGTATATAGCCGGGCACATGATAGAGGCCGGCGTGGCGTATTATAAGGTGACGGGCAAACGCAAACTGCTGGACGTTTGCATACGCATGGCCGACCACATGATGAGTATCTTCGGCCCTGAAAAGCGCCACTGGGTGCCCGGGCATGAGGAAATAGAACTGGCTCTGGTAAAGCTGTACGAGGTGACGGGAGAGAAGAAGTACCTGGATTTCGCGGGTTGGCTGCTGGACCAGCGTGGCCACGGTTACGGCTCTTACGGCGACGGCCGCACTTGGCCCGGCATTTATTACCAGGATGAAGTTCCGGTTCGGGAACTGGAAACCATCACCGGCCACGCAGTGCGCGCCATGTACTTGTACTGCGGAATGGCCGATGTGGCCGCCTACACGGGGGACGAGGGCCTCATAGCTGCCCTGGACCGTCTGTGGGACCACGTGGTGAACCGCAACATGTACGTCACCGGCGGCATCGGCCAATCGGCCCGGAACGAGGGCATTACGGAAGACTATGACCTGCCCAACCTCACCGCCTACTGCGAGACCTGCGCATCCGTGGGCATGGTGCTTTGGAACTGGCGCATGAACCAGCTTTCCGGGGACGCCAAGTATGCCGACGTGATGGAACGCTCCATGTACAATGGGGCTCTGGCCGGCATTAGTCTGGCTGGTGATAAGTTCTTCTATGTCAACCCCTTGGAATCTCTTGGAAACCATCACCGTCAGGCCTGGTACGGCTGCGCCTGTTGCCCCAGTCAGATCTGCCGCTTCCTGCCTTCCATCGGCAATTATATTTACAGCGTATCGGCCGATGCCCTGTGGGTCAACCTCTATATGGGCAATTCGGCCGATGTGAAACTGGGCGGCAAGGACGTGAAGGTGACGCAGGAGACCCTGTACCCCTGGGAGGGCGCCGTAAGGATTACCTTGAATTTGAAAGGAAAGGTGAAGAGCCAGGTGCGCCTGCGCATCCCGGGCTGGTGCAAGCTCTCCCGGCTGTCCGTGAATGGCGAACCGGTGGACCCTGTTGTAGAGAAAGGTTACGCCGTGCTGGAAGGCCCCTGGAAAGACGGGGATGTAATTGATTTTGAGATGGATATGCCAGTAGAGGTGGTGGAAGCCGATCCCCGCGTGAAAGAAGACGTGGGCAAGCGCGCCATCCAGCGCGGTCCGCTGGTGTACTGCATGGAAGAGGTGGATAATCCTTCGGATTTTGACGCCATTCAGCTTCGGCCCGATGCCTCCTGGGAGGCCGAGTACGACGCTAGCCTTCTCTCTGGCGTGGTGCGCATTACCGACGGCAGCACCATCTTTATCCCGTATTACACCTGGGACAACCGCACCGCCGGCAAGATGATAGTTTGGGTGCCCCTTGGTGAGACTGAAAGGAGCCGTGAGATGGATGTGAATGATTAACAAATAGTTATAAAAATCCTCCTCAGAAAATTACGGAGGAGGAAATCGATAAAGTATTCATGCTCAGAAGATTACATTTCACGCAGGCGTTGGCCGCCATGGCGCTGTTGGTATCCTGCATGCAGCGTAGCCGGCCAGTGACGGTTCTGTTGGCAGAAGGCCGGGAACCGGTTCCGGCAGGGGAGTTGGGACACAACCCCATCTGCCCCATGGGCGTGTATATGGCCGATCCCAGTGCCAAGGTGCTGGACGGGAAACTCTATGTGGCCTGCTCGCTGGATCTGTCGCCGGATTACTGGTGCTCGGCTCACCATCACATGCTGTCTACAGATGATATGTTGCATTGGACACTGCATCCCAACGTGTTTGCCTCCGAAGGGCCCGATGATGAGGTTTCCTACAGCGATGCGTACCTGTACGCACCGGACATTGCCGAAAAGGACGGAAAGATTTACCTCTACTACGACCTGTCCGACTGGACGGAAGGGGTGGCCGAGGCTGACAGCCCCGCGGGGCCTTTCCACGTCGGGCAGCGTATCGGCGACATTACCGGTATCGACCCCTGCGTGTTTATTGACGACGACGGGCAGGCTTACTATTTCTGGGACCAGTTCAGCGCACGGGGCGCCAAGCTCAATCCGGACATGAAAACACTGGATATGAGCACCTTGCATGAGGGAATCGTTACAGAGAAGGAGCATTATTTCCATGAGGGAAGCTTTGTATTCAAGCGCGACGGATGGTACTACTATGTATATGCCGATATCAGCCGGCAGAACATGCCCACCTGCATAGGATACTCTATGTCGCGCAACGTTTTCGGCCCCTATGAATACAAGGGCGTGATTGTGGACAACAACGGCTGCGACCCTGACGTGTGGAACAACCATGGCTCCGTGGTGGAGTTCGGCGGGCAGTGGTATGTGCTGTATCACCGTTCCACGCACCATAGCAGCAAGCTGCGCAAGGCCTGCATTGAGCCCATAACCTTCAATGCCGACGGCACCATCAACGAGGTGGAAATGACCTCCCAGGGAGTCGGGAAGCCGCTTTCGGCCCGTAAAAACATTGATGCGGCCTGCGCCTGCCTGTTCAACGGCGGTCCGCATGTTCGGCTGATGGAAGGCCGATCGGACCGGGAAATCGTATCCGGCATCCTGGATGGCAGCAAGGCGGCGTGGAAATATGTGGATTTCGGCCCGGGCCTTACCAAACTGACTATGCGAGTCCGTGCTCTGGCCGGTGGCACCATTTCCGTAGCCCAGGACCAGTCTTTCCATGGCCGTATTGCTTCTTTGGACGTGCCGGCCGGGAAAGGGGAGTGGCTTACCCTCTCCTGTGAAGTGAAGGATGTGAAAGAAGGCCCCCACGCCCTCTGGCTCATGTTTGGCGGTCCAGGCGGTGACTGGAAGGACAAACCCGAGTTGTTTGATTTAGATTGGATAGTGTTTGAATAATGGTTTATTAAAATGCATCCACGGTTTATATTCGTAATTCTTGTTTCGCTGGCCTTTGCCTGCCGGCAGGAGCCGGCCGGGCCCTGGAAACTGGACCGGGTGGCAACCATGTTGGATGAAGGGGCAAGCGTGCAGTTGCAAATCAAGGGAGAGGCTCCGCGTAAACTGGTATGGACTTCCGGTGACGAGGCAATAGCCCGGGTGGATGGTCAGGGCCTGGTGCAGAGCGCGGCCCCCGGGGATGCCTGGGTCTATGCGGTCAATCCCAAAACCGGAGATAAGGACAGTTGCCTGGTTTCTGTGGGTTACCTGCCGCAGAATCCCATCCTGCCACCCAGTTGGGAACTGTTCATTGCCGACGGAGAGCCCCACGTCTTTGACGGCAGGATGTACATTTTCGGCTCCCGGGACCGGTACGACGGCATCCAGAACGCCGAAGGCCGGAGGGAGTGGTGTTCGGACAATTACCACGTAATCTGGTCCGATGACCTGCTCCACTGGACCGACGCCGGCGAGGCCCTGAACCTCAAGGACATCCCCGAGGAAGTGAAAGGAAACGCTCTATGCCTTTGGGCACCGGATGTTTTCCGGGATCCCAAGACGGGCAAGTATCACATGGCCACCTGCACCAACAACGACAAGGTATTCATTCTGGATGCCGATGCCCCCGAAGGCCCCTATACCAACGCCCGCACCATCACCCTGAACGGAGAGGAACTGAACCACATTGACCCGGGCATTCTGGTGGACGATGACGGAAAGGTCTATCTGGCTCTGCCCAAATTCATTGTGGCCCAGCTGGATCCGGAAGACTATTCCCGCATCCTGCCGGAAACGGTACGCGACATGATTCCTTTCATGCCCACGGACAACGACCCCTTCGAAGGACCGTCCCTCCGCAAACGGAACGGCATCTATTACTACATCTATATCCAGAATATGGGGCGGATAGCCGATAACGGCTGGATTCCCACCCGTATGGCCTATCTCACGGCCACGGAACCCCTGGGCCCCTATACCTACCAGGGGCTTATAGTGACCAACCATGAATATCCCAAAACCGGCAATGTCCACGGTTCCTTTGAATGCTGGAACGGCCAATGGATTGTGCAGTATCACCGGAGTGTTCCGGGCCTTTCCCTCACGCGCGTGGCCTGTCTGGACCCGTTGGAATTCAACCCGGACGGCACCATTCAGGAAGTGAAGATGTCCTCTTCCGGCGTACGCGGCGCCTTCCAGCCGGGAGACCGGATTCCGGCATCGGCAGCTGTGGAATACTCCCTGGGCCGGGAAGGGGGAGAAATGGTAGAACAAAGCAGGGGAGAGTATCCCGTGATTCACTTTAAGTCTGATGGCCAGTGGGTTGGATACCGCTATGTGGATTTCTCCAAACCCCTTACCGGGTTAACCGTGAGCATTAAGTCTGGCCAGCCCGACGGGCTCCTGGAAGTGCGGAAAGGTTCCCCGGACGGTCCCGTCATTGCTACGCTGGAGGTTCCTGATACCGGTTGGAAGTGGAAGGAGAGGACCGTCCCCGTCCAGGTGGATATTACCGATAAAGACGCCGTCTACCTGGTGGCAAAATCGGCCCCTTTCAGAGTCAAATCCTTCAAATTCATGGGAAAATGAGCCGATTGTGTTTCACGTATTTGAACAAGCTATGGACAGAAGAGATTTTATAAAAGTATCTGGTGCCGCGGCGGCAGGGTTTGCGCTCACCGGCTGCCAGTTGTCGGAACCGGAGAAAATGGGCCATTTGTCCCTGACGCAGATATCATCGGCCACCGACACCATCGGGGAGTCGTATCTGATGAAAACCAAAGGGGGAAAGGTGATTATGGTCGATGGCGGCTATGCTTCCGATGTGCCGAAGCTCCGCAGTCACCTGGCGAAGGCAGGCAACCATGTGGATCTTTGGTTTATTACCCATCCGCACGAGGACCACATGGAGGCCCTGGCTACCATTCTGCAGGACCCGCAGGACATTACCATCGGCAAAGTGATCTACTCCCGTGTGCCGGACCAATTCCTGGACTGCGAGCCCGTCAGCGCCCCCCGTGCGCGTGGCTACTATCATGCCCTGGACAACTTTATGGACGGGACCGACTTCATCAACGTCCACCAGGCGGGCCAGCGCTTTGATATTGACGGCGTTGGCATCATGATCTTGAGCGTGGCCGATATGGACATTCCCGTGAAGCATTTTAACGAGCAGTCCATGATTATCCGCATGTGGGACGACAGCAAGAGCGTCGTGTTCCTGGGGGATGCCGAAGTGGAGCGTGGGAACCGGGCCCTGGCCCAGTACAGAGAGTATCTGGACTGCGACTATCTGCAGATGGCGCACCACGGCCAGGCTGGCTGCTCCGAGGAATTCTACAAGGCCATCAACTTCCGGGTATGCCTCTGGCCCACCCCCAGTTGGGTATGGGCGCCTTCGCCGGAGAACAGCTGGCTCCAGACCTGGGACACCCGCCGCTGGATGGAAGAAAAGGGTATTACTGAACATCACGTCAGTTGCGAAGAAGAAGACTGGACTCTCCTATAGTTATGAAACGCTTGTTACTGGCCTTAGGGCTGCAGCCGTCCGGTCTTCCGGGGGCGGTGCCTGTAGGACTCTCTGTGGGTATAAATGATTGATAGATTGTATTTTAAATGATTATCCCTAAGCGGTTTTGTGTAGGGGGAAACAAGGAAGTATATGAGAATAAATGCATTATGTCCACGGTTGGGGCTTGTCTTATTTGCGGGGCTTCTTATTGCCTGCCAGCAGGCTCCTGTGAAGGGCAAGTGGACCCTTCCTCAGGAGGAATTAGTTGAGGTTTCTCAGACGCTGGGCTGTGCGGATGCCACCGCGGAGCCCAACCAGTGGCTGGCCTTCCGCAAGGACATGACGCTGGATGCCGTTCCGTCATCGGCCCTGGCCCGGATATCTGTAGACAGCAAGTACTGGCTGTGGGTGAACGGGAAACTTGTGGTTTTCGAAGGGGGACTCAAGCGCGGCCCTAATCCCCAGGACAGTTATTATGACCAATTGGACCTGGCTCCCTACCTGCAGAAAGGGGAGAACCAGATTGCTCTGCTGCTCTGGTACTTCGGCAAGGATGCGTTTTCCCATCTGGGTAGCGGCAAGCCGCAACTATGGTTCGACTGTCCGGCGCTGCCTGGGGGCGAATGGCTTTGCCGCGTGCACCCGGCTTACGGAACGGCCACGGACCTTCCCAAGCCCAATTACCGGCTTCCGGAATCCAGTATAGCCTTTGATGCCCGGGCCGATATTGAAGCTTGGCAGACGGGCTCCCTGGAAGGTTTCGCCCCGGCGGTCAAGCTGGAGAGCACCCTGGGCAAACTCCACTTGCGTCCCATTCCCCAGTGGAAGGATTACGGTGTGAAGGACGTGGACTTTGTGACTCACACCGGTCCCGGAGCCGATACCCTGGTGGCCCTGTTGCCGCACAATATGCAGATGACGCCTGTGATGGCCGTAGAGGACGCGGAAGGCGGGCACCGGATTGTCATTGAAACCGACCACGCCAAGGTGGGTGAGCAGTGCCTGAGGGCCGAGTATATCACCAAGGCAGGCCGGCAGGAATACGAATCCCTGGGCTGGCTCAGTGGGCAGAAGCTCATCCTCACGGTGGAGCATGGCGCGCGGGTATCGGCCCTCAAATACCGCGAAACCGGATACGACACCGCTCCCGATGGTCATTTTACCTGTTCAGACGAGTTCTTTAACCGCTTCTGGCAGAAGGGACTCCGTACCATTTACGTGAATTCCCGCGATTCTTTCTTCGACTGCCCGGACCGCGAGCGGGCCCAGTGGTGGGGAGACATTGTAACCATCTTGGGAGAGAGCTTCTACACTTATTCGCCTTCCCTGTTTTATCTGATCCGCAAGGGCATTCGCGAATTGGTGGACTGGCAGCGGCCGGACGACATCCTCTTCTCTCCCATCCCCGGCAATTACGGGGTGGAACTGCCCTGCCAGATGCTGGCCGCCGTGGGGCGTTACGGCATCTGGACCTATTACATGAATACCGGAGACCTGGAAACCATCCGGCATGCGTTCCCCATTATCAAAAAATACCTGGCCACTTATCACGAGGGCCCGGACGGCCTCATTGCGTGGCACGACGGAGACTGGAACTGGGGAGACTGGGGAAGCAACCGCGACATGCGCCTCCTGCAGAACCTCTGGTACGTGCTGGCCCTGCAGGGGCTATCAGACATGGCCGATATCGTTGGGGAAGAGGGGGAAGGCGGAGCCATCTGGGCCCGGATGGCGGCACTGCGCGATGCCATCAACCGGGTGACCTGGACGGGAAGCGCTTATCGGCATCCGGAATATGAGGGCGAGACCGACGACCGGGTGAATGCCCTGGCGGTGCTCTCCGGAGTGGCTTCGCGGGATAAATACGATGCTCTTTTCCAGGTTCTTAAATCCGAGGAACACGCCAGTCCCTATATGGAAAAATACGTAATGGAGGCACTATTTGCCATGGGCCACGGAGACTATGCCCTGGAGCGTGAACGCCGTCGTTACGAGTTCATGGTGAACCATTCCTTCCATGATACCCTTTTCGAGAACTGGAATGTAGGCGTGGACGGAGACTGGAACTGCGGCAGCGTGAACCATGCCTGGAGCGGCGGTCCGCTGGCCGTTTTCCCCACCCGGATGTTCGGTGTAGTGCCTACGGAACCGGGCTGGAAAACCTTCTCCGTTACGCTGGACAAGCATATCTTTGACCAGTGCAGCCTGTCCTTCCCCACGGTAGCCGGAACCGTTTCGCTGGCCTATGATGCCCACGCCCGTACGCTGGAAGTGGAAGTGCCGAAGGGCACGAGGGCCGATGTGAGCATCCCTTGGGCCATGGTGCGCAGCACGCTGGGTCCCGGAAGGCATACAGTGAAGTTGGAGGGAAAACCCGAACAGGCGAAAGGCAAACTGGCTTATCAAGACCCCAAACTGCCGGTAGAAAAGCGAGTTTGTGACCTGATGAAGCGTATGTCCACTGAAGAAAAGGTAGCCCAGTTGAGTGCCCAGCTACTCTTTGATGATGAGTTTTATGAGAAGCGGGATTACAAGGCGGGGCATGTGCGGAACGTGGGGCATTTTATGCCGAATGCCAGCCCTTCGGCCGTGGCCGAAGCCATTAACCAGGACACGCGCCTTTCCATGGAGGCCAGCCGCTGGGGCATTCCCGTGCTGCAGCATGGCGAGGCCCTGCACGGCGCCCAGTGGGGGAATGCCACCTGCTTTCCGCAGAGCATAGCCATGGGGGCCACTTTTGATGACAATCTATACTATAGCGTGGGCCAGGTGGTGGCCGAAGAGCTGCGCGCCGTGGGTGTGCGACAGGTTTACGCCCCGGTAATTAACATTACGCGCGACCAGCGCTGGGGCCGTGGGCAAGAAAGCTACGGAGAAGACGTGCTGCTGAATTCCCGCATGGGCGTGGCCTATGTGAAGGCCCTGCAGGAGGGTGGAGTAGTGGCTACTCCCAAGCATTTCGTGGACAATTACGGCGAGGGTGGCCATGATTCCTTCGCCTCCATTACTTCCTGGAGGGAACTCCGGGAAGTGTATCTGGAGCCCTTCCGGGCCTGTTTCCAGGAGGGCGGTGCCCGCAGCGTGATGAGCGCCTATAATTCTGTGGACGGCGTTCCGTCCAGTTGCAACAGTGTCCTTCTGCAGGACATTCTGAAGAAGGAATGGGGCTTTGAAGGTTATGTGGTGAGCGATTACGGAGCCGTGGAGATCGTCCACGGCAGCCACCGGATGGCCGCCAGCGAGGATGACGCGCTGGCCCTCTGTCTGGAAAACGGCCTGGATTTGCAGCTGGCAAACACCAGTACGGGGCTTGCGGAACTGGTCCGCAGCGGGAAAGTGTCCCCAAAAACCCTGGACGAGGCCGTGCGCCGCATCCTGAAGGTTAAATTTGAGCTCGGCCTGTTTGACCAGCCCTTTGTTGAAGCCGATAAGGCCCCTGGGATTGTGCGGAGTGCAGAGCACCGGGAACTGGCCTATGAGAGTGCCTGCAAGGCCATGACCCTTCTCAAGAACGACGGCATTCTGCCGCTGAAAGGGGGACGCCGGATCGGGCTCTTCGGCCCGGCGGCCGACCAGGTGAATCTTGGAGATTACAGCGGAGGCTATGGCGGCTGGCATGGGGATGGAGCCATCTCTCCCTATGAAGGACTGAAGGCGGCCTTCCCCGGCGAAGTGGTGCTTGGGCAGGACGTATCGGCCCAGGCCCGCAGCTGTGACGTGCTGCTTTTCTTCCCCACCATTGCGGAGGAAGAGGGGAGTGACCGCAGCAGCTTCCGCCTGCCATCGGCCCAGGAGGAACAGCTTCGCAAGCTCATTGCCACGGGAAAACCGGTGGTGGTGGTCCTGCACAACGGGGCGGTGATTGAGATTTCCGACTGGGTGGATGGCGTTTCTGCGGTGCTGGAAGCCTGGTATCCGGGTGAACAGGGTGGCCGGGCCATTGCCGACGTACTCACCGGAGCGGTGAATCCCGGCGGGCGCCTGCCTTTCAGCTGGGTGCGAACCATCGGCCAGAATCCCTATTACTATTCCATCAAGCCCAGCGGGCGCGGGTATGGTTATGTGGAGAATGACGGCTCCCCGTTGTATCCCTTTGGCTATGGCCTGAGTTATACCACGTTTGAATACAGGGACTTCCAGCTGCCCTCGGAACTGAAGGCGGGGGAGAACCTGAAGGTGAAAGTGACGGTGACCAATACCGGTTCTGTGGCCGGTGACGAGGTGGTGCAACTGTATGCCCACGACGAACTGGCCTCCGTGGCCCGCCCGCTGAAGCAACTGGTGGCCTTCAAGCGCGTTACCCTGGCCCCGGGCGAGTCCCGCGAGGTGGAACTGGAGGTGCCATACCGCCAATTCGGCCTGTGGGACCAAAAGATGCAGTTTGGCGTGGAGGAAGGCTGGTTTGAAATGTGGCTGGGCCGAAATGCCAATGACCGCATTGACGGCGGCCGGGTGTACGTAAAGTAACGCCGTGGGTGTAAACAACTGATTTATAAATATATAGAAGATTACCCCTGGTAGTTTTGACCTATAGGAAAACCAATAAAGTGCAGATAATGAATAAGTTATATCCACGCATTGCCTTATTGTTGTTGCTGCTTCTGCTTTCAGCCTGCCGCCAGAATCCCTGGCCGTCTTTGCGGGAGGGCTTTGTGAACCCGCCGGATTCCATCCGGGTGGCCGTGTACTGGTACTGGCTGGACAACAATATTTCTAAAGAAGGGGTGATAAAGGACCTGGAAGCCATGAAGCGGGTGGGTATTACCCGGGCATTCATCGGCAACCAGTCTACAGACAATCCGCCGGAAAACCCGGTACCGCTGTTTTCGGATCAGTGGTGGGACATTACCCACGCGGCCATGAAGACGGCAACGGATCTGGATATAGAACTGGGCATGTTCAATTGCCCCGGTTGGAGCCAGTCCGGCGGTCCATGGATTACCCCGGAGCAGAGCATGAAGTATGTGGAGGCGCATTTTCAGACGGTGACGGGGAATGGAAGCGAACAGCAACTGACCCTGCCGGATGTGGCCCCGGACCGTATTATCCGGGTTCAGGCCTTCCCGGCTGTGAAGGGAGCATCCCGTACCTGGCAGTTCCAACTGAGGAAAGGGCAGCCGCTGGAGGCACGGCTTAAACTGGATAATCCATTCACGGTGCGAACGCTCATTCTTCAGAGCGACGGGCTGCAAAGGGTGCCGGTATGCCTGGAAGCAGGCCGACAAACCCTGGCCCGCTTTGAATTCGACCGCCACCATACCGGGCTCATGACGGGCTTCAAGCCCCTGGCCCCCTGGGTGGAAACCCTGCCCGAAAGCGCAGGGAACGAGTATAAACTCATGTTTGCTGCGCCGCAGGAGAACACCGGCATTACGGTAACCCTTTCCGAGGTTCCGGCGGTGGAGCGTTATGCCGACAAAACCCTGGCCAAGATGTTCCAGGACCCGCTTCCCATGTGGGATTATTATATGTGGGATACGCCGGCAGAGGCCTCTGAAACCCGTTTTTACGTTGATCCCGCCCAGATGGTGGATCTGACGGACAAGTTGCAGGATAAGCGGCTTACCTGGAAGGTTCCGGAAGGGGAGTGGACGGTTCTCACCAGCTATATGCAGAGTACGGGCGTTACCAATTCGCCTGCCGTTCCCGAAGGAACCGGTCTGGAAGTGGACAAGATGAGCAAAGAGCACCTGGCCGCGCACTACGACGCCTTTGTGGGCGAACTCCTGCGCCGTATTCCCCCGGAAGACCGAAAAACCTGGAAAGTGGTGGTGGAAGACAGTTACGAAACCGGCGGCCAGAACTGGACCGACGATATGGCCGATGCTTTCCAGGAGGCATACGGTTACGATCCCATACCTTACCTTCCTGTGCTTCAGGGAATTATTGTGGGTAGCGCCGACCAGAGCGACCGCTTCCTCTGGGACCTGCGCCGCCTGGTGGCCGACAAAGTGGCCTACGACTACGTGGGTGGCCTCCGGGAGCTTTCCCACAAGGATGGCCTGGAAACCTGGCTGGAATGCTACGGTCACTGGGGCTTTCCCAGCGAATTCCTCCTCTATGGCAGCCAGAGCGACCAGATTGCCGGCGAGTATTGGAGCGAAGGCACCCTGGGAGACATAGAGAACCGCGCAGCCTCGTCCTGCGGCCACATCTACGGCAAGAACCGCATCTGGGCCGAATCCTGTACCGCCGCCGACAACCCCTGGAGCCGGTATCCGCGCATGATGAAGCAGCGCGTGGACCGTTTCTTCTGCGAAGGCATCAACGCCACGCTCCTGCATCTGTTTATCCAGCAGGCCGATGAGCGCCAGCCCGGCCTGGCGGCCTGGTTCGGCAACGAGTTCAACCGCCATGGCTGCTGGTTCGAGGGCATGGGTTCCTTCGTGGACTACCTCCGCCGCTGCAACTTTATGCTGCAGCAGGGCCGGTATGTGGCCGACGTGGCCTATTTCATCGGCGAAGACACGCCCAAGATGACGGGCGTAACCGACCCGCCCATGCCGGAAGGTTATTCCTTCGATTACATCAATGCCGATGTCCTGAAGAACCACGCCTGCGTCCGGGACGGAAAGCTGGTGCTGGACAGCGGAATGGAATACCGCGTGCTGGTACTTCCCAAGCAGGAAACCATGCGCCCGGAAGTACTGGAATGCATCTATGACTTTGAGCGCCAGGGACTTCAGGTTCTGGGTCCTCTGCCGCAACGCTCTCCCAGCCTGCAGGATTATGGCCGGGCCGATGCCCGGGTAAAGGAACTCGCCGCCCTGATGGAACCGCTTACCATAGCCGACGGCGTGGGCCTGGAGACGGTTCTGAACAACATGGGTATGGAGCCCGATTTCCTGTATGGAGGAGAAGCCCGTCTGACCTTCATTCACAGGACTTTAAGCAAGGACGGCGAAATTTACTTCGTGGCCAACCAGGAGGAAAAACCTGTTGAGGTGCTTCCGGAATTCCGTGTTCCGGCCGGCTTGAAGGCCCAGCTTTGGGATCCGTTGACCGGAGATGTCCGCGCATGGGATAGGAAAACGCTGAGGCTGGAAGCTCTCCAGAGCGTATTTGTGGTATTCTGCAAGGAAGCTGCTCCGGCAGCTGCCGCCCCAACGCAGAAACTGCCCGTGGAAGGCCCCTGGACGGTGGAATTTGCGCCATCGGCCGGGAATCCGGGCTTTACCCGCACTTTTGAGACGCCGGAGGACTGGAGCCGGAGCGAAGATATGCAGGTGAAGTACTACTCCGGCAAGGCCACGTACAAAACGCAATTCATCCTCCCGTCGGTCCCCAGCGTGAAACTGGACCTGGGGGAAGTGATGGTGGTGGCCGATGTTAAAGTGAACGGTCAGCCCGCCGGCGGCGTTTGGACCTTCCCTTACAGTTTGGATATCAGCCGTCTGGTAAAGGAAGGGGAGAATACCCTGGAAGTGACCGTTTACAACAACTGGCGCAACCGGCTGATAGCCGATGAGGCACTGCCCGCGGCCCGGCGGGGAACCTGGACCAACAACCAGCCCTGGCGGCCCGGCGACGAGCTCCAGGCTTCCGGCCTTCTGGGCCCCGTAACCCTTGCGATAAACTTGCCTTGACAATGTGAAAAACTCCTTTGAATTTTGCGGGTGTTTTGTTAAATTTGTAGACTAACACTACTATTCGCCATTGTTTAAAGGAGTTTTTCTAGAAAATGAAAGGTAACCATCTGATTATCTTGCTTCTGGCGGCTGTTTCCGTAGCCTGCTCGCAAGCGCCCAAATCGCCCATTGATTCCGTACATGTGTTCAACGGAACGGGCTTTCACGGTCATACTTATCCTGGCGCCACCACGCCCTTCGGCCTGGTGCAGCTGAGCCCCGATACCCGCACCTACGGGTGGGACGGATGCTCGGGCTACCATTATTCCGATTCGGCCATCCTGGGCTTCAGCCACACGCACCTCAGCGGTACCGGCTGCGCCGACCTGGGTGACTTCCTCATTACCCCCGGCGTGGGTGGTGTGAAACCTCTGCCGCTGGATCATAAGAAGGAATCGGCCCGGCCCGGTTACTACAAGGTGGTAACCCCCGGCATTACCGTGGAACTTACCGCAAGCCCCCGCGTGGGTATTCACCGCTACACCTTCACCGGAGCAGGGGAGCGTCAGGTGCTCATTGACGCCTGTCATAACATTGGCGAAGGGGCAAATGTGAAAGAGGCGTCGCTGGAAGTGGATGACGATCTGAACATCGTCCTCGCCCACAAGAAGGTGGACGGTTGGGTAGAGAACCGCGAATGCTGGCTGGCCGCCGCATTCTCCGAACCTTTCGAAGCGGAAGAAATTGCTCCCGGAAAGCTTCTTCTCAAGTTCCCCGAGGACGTGAAGGAACTCACCATCCGGGCTGCCATTTCCATGGGTGGAAACCCCTTGGACAATCTTTTCGAGGAAACCGACGGCAAGGGTTTTGACGACGTTCTGGCAGAGGCCACCGAGGCCTGGACCAGGGCCCTGGGCAGCATCACCGTGGAAGGCGGCCCCGTAGAGCAGTTCTATACCTGCCTGTACCACACCTCCGTCACGCCCAACAATATTGCCGACGCAGGGGAGGCCCCCATCTACTCCACCCTTTCCCTGTGGGATACCTTCCGCAGCTGGAATCCGCTGCAGACCCTCATCAACCCCACGCTGGTGAACGATATGATTAACAGCATGCTGGAAATGTACGGCCAGTGGGGAGAATTGCCCATCTGGCCCCTGGGGCACGGGGAAACGGGCTGCATGATTGGCTACCACAGCATTCCCGTCATTGCCGACGCCTGGCTGCACGGCATCCGCGGTTTTGACGGCGAGGCGGCGCTGGAGGCCATGGTGGTGTCTTCCAACAAGAACAAGGGTATTACCTCCGACTTGTACAACCAGTACGACTATATCCCTTCGAATCTCATGCGCCAGTCCGTGTCCCAGACGTTGGAAATGGCCTACGACGACTGGTGCATAGCCCGTATGGCAGAGAGCCTGGGCAAGGCCGATATCGCAGCCGAATATGACGCCCGCGCCCGCCGCTACCAGAATGTCTTCGACCCTTCCACCGGCTTCATGCGCGGCAGGGAAGACACGGGCAACTGGGTGGAGCCCTTCGACCCTATTGCCTCTACCCGCGATTACACCGAGGCCATTCCCTGGCAGGCCCGTTTCTTCGTGCCCCAGGATGTTTCCGGCCATACGGACCTGATGGGCGGCAAAGAGCCCATGCTGGCGGCCCTGGATTCCCTCTTTACCTTTGAGGACCGCAGCGAGAAGGTCCATGTTTCCGACATTACCGGCCTCAAGGGCCAGTATGCCCACGGCAATGAACCCAGCCATCACATGGCCTGGATCTACAACTGGCTGGGCGCTCCGTCCAAGAGCCAGAAAGTGGTGCGCGAACTCCTTACCGAAATGTACGACACCACCCCGGAAGGCGTGTGCGGCAACGAGGACTGCGGCCAGATGAGCGCCTGGTACGTCCTCTCCTCCCTGGGCATCTATCCCGCCTGTCCCGCCAGCGGAGAATACATCCTGGCGGCTCCCATGTACAAAAAGGCCACGCTGAATCTGGGCAATGGAAACACCTTCACCATCACGGCCGACCATCCCGAATGGATGTATATTGCCGATGTAACCCTGAACGGCCAGCCCCTGGAGCGCAACTATGTGACCTATGAGGAAATCATGGCCGGCGGTACCCTGGCGTTCAAGCTTTCCAAGGAACCCGACCACAGCCGTGACGCCCTGGAGGCCCCGTATTCCCTGAGCAAGGACCCCATCGTTTCCACGCCCAGCCTGCCAGGCGGCCTGTCCCTGTTCCAGAACGGAGTGGAGATTACCATGGGCTGCCGCACCGAGGGTGCCACCATCCATTATACGCTGGACGGCAGCGAACCCACCGAGGCCAGCCCGGAGTACGTGGGGCCTTTCTCCCTGCTTAAATCGGCCACCATCCGCGCCCGCGCCTACAAAGAGGGCATGATGCCTTCTCCCGAGGCCAAGGTCGTGGCCACCAAGGCTGAATTCTCTCCCGCCGCGCAGGTCCCCGGCCTTAAGCCCGGCTGCCGCTACACCTATCACCTGGGTGAGTTTGCCTGGGCGGCCGACGTGAAAAAGAGCCCGATGGTGATGAGCGGTGTCATGGAGGCCCCTTCCATCGAGGGCGCTCCCGACGAAGACCACTTCGGCTTTATCTTTACCGGCTATATCGATATCCCTGAAGAGGGCATCTGGAGTTTCTCGCTCCTGAGCGATGACGGTGCCATCCTGGAAGTGGATGGTAAGCTGGTGGTAAACAACGACGGTTCCCATTCGGCCATTACCACCACGGGTCGCATTCCGCTGCGCAAGGGCCTGCACGCCTACAAACTGGTCTATCTGGAAGACTATGAAGGCCAGGCACTGGCCTGGGGTTGGCAAGCCCCGGGTGCCGACCGCTTCAGCCCCATTCCCAACGCTAATCTATTCTACAAATAATGAAAAGACTTCTGATCTGCCTGGCAGTGCTTCTGCCGTTATCCCTGGCCGCCCAGCAGCCGGTGATTCTGCATTCCCACAACGACTACAACCGTGTCGCCCCCTTCTGGGAGGCTTATTCCCAGCATTGCCGTTCCATAGAGGCCGATGTCTATTGGCACGAAGGCGACCTGCTGGTGGGCCATGACCGGAAAGACCTGAAGCCCGAGAACAGCTTCCTGCGCATGTATGTAGACCCCATCGTGCGCACCTTCCATGCCAATGGCGGCAAAATGTGGCCCGGCTCCGACGACCGCCTGCAGCTCATGGTGGAGCTCAAGAGTGCCACGGAGCCCACGCTTACGGAGGTAATCAAGCTCCTGGAGCAATTCCCGGACGTTTTTTGCAGCCCGGACGGCGTTCAGATTGCCATTACCGGCAACACCCCGGACAAGGAGCATTTCTGCGATTATCCCGCCTGGGTGGGTTATGACGGTGACATCCGCGAGAACTATACTCCCGAGCAGCTGGAACGCGTGGCCCTGGTGAGCAATTCCTTCCGCATGTTCGCCAAGAAGTGGAACGGCAAGGGCCGGATGACGGACGCCGATCTGGAAGCCGTGAATGCAGCCATCGAGAAGGTGCATTCCTGGGGCAAGCCCATCCGTTTCTGGGAGGCTCCCGAAGGAACATCGGCCTATTTCACCTTCTGGAAACTGGGCGTGGACATCATCAACACGGACAAACCGGCCGTGGCTTCGCTCTTCTTCAGTGACTGGCAGAACAAGAACTTCATCATGGGTGAACACAAGGTGCAGGCCGGCGTTACCGGCACCAAGAAGCTGGACGCCGCCACCCGTAGCTTCGGCGGTTTCCAGAACGAGAAACTCCTTCTGACCCACAGTGTTCCCACTTATACGCCCACCTATTGGAACGACGGCTCCACCAAGAAGAAGATCAAGAACGTAATCCTCCTCATCGGAGACGGTATGGGAATAAACCAGGTGATGGCCGCGGCCTATGCCAACCACCGGGATCTGAGCATGCTCAAGCTTAAGAGCGTAGGCATCCAGTACTTCAATCCCAACGACGATTTCATCGGTGATTCCGCTTCCGGCGGCAGTGCCCTGGCCACGGGCGAGATATCCTGGACCCGCCACATCTCCTCCAACAAGGACGGTTCCGTACCTTATCCCGCCCTCACGGAGTATTTCAAGGGCCTGGGCAAGGCGGCCGGCGTAGTTTCCCTGGGAGACATTGCCGATGCCACCCCCGCCGCTTTCTACGGCCATTCCTCCGAGCGTGACAGCACCGAGAAGCTCACCAGCTACTGGCTTACCAGCGACATCGACCTCATCTGCGGCCCCGGTACCGGTTATCTGGAAAAGCCCCGTCAGGACGGTCTGGACATGCTTAACGGCATAAAGGCCAACGGTTACACCTACACCAAGGACGCCACGGCCATGCACAAGGAATCCGGCAAGGTTCTCTGCCTGGACGACCGCATGGGCGCTTACGCCACGGAGGAAACCCTGCCCTTCCTGGCCCAGATTACCAAGTCTTCCATCGAGAAGCTCTCCAAGGATTCCAAGAAAGGCTTCTTCCTCATGGTGGAAGGCGCCAAGATTGACTATGCCGGCCACTCCGACTGCCTGCCTGCCTCCATCATCGAGGAATTCAGCTTTGACCTGGCGGTGGCCGAGGCCCTCAAGTTCGCCGACTCCAACGGTGAAACCCTGGTGGTGGTAACGGCCGATCACGAGACCGGCGGCCTCACCATCCTGGACGGAGACCTGGAAACCGGTCACGTGCTGGCGGTATTCAATTCCGATGACCACACGCCCACTATCGTTCCCGTGTTCGCTTACGGCCCCGGCTCCCGCGAATTCACCGGAACCTATCTGAATGTTGAAATTGCCCGTACCATCAAAAAGCTGGTTACCAAATGAGAAAGACCCTGATAAGCGGCCTTCTGCTGCTGTGTGCGGCGGGTTTATGGGCCCAGGACCTGCGAAGCGGCCCCTATGAGCTTCCGTACAAGAACACGTACGTGAAGAACATCTTCGTGGCCGAGAACCCTTACCGCAGCATGAAGCGGGAAACGCTGGAGCCCAAGAGCTACGAGCAGGCCCGCAAGGTGCTGCCCGCTCCCTTCTGGGAGGGCCACCAGGCCGAGGTGGACATGTACTGGCATGCCTGGAAGATAGCCATCGGCAACATCCGGCAGCCTCAGGAGGGCTCCGGCTTCGTGAGCCCCTACCTGGACGTGGCCTACAACGGCAACATCTTCATGTGGGACGATAGCTTCATGATGCTCTTCGCCCGCTACGGATACCGTTTCTTCCCCTTCCAGAAAACGCTGGATAACTTCTATGCCAAGCAGCACCAGGACGGCTTTATTTGCCGCGAAATCCGCGCCGACGGCTCGGACTGCTTCGAGAGGTACGACCCCGTAAGCACCGGCCCCAACCTCCTTCCCTGGGCCGAACTGCTTTATTACGAGCAGTTTGGCGATATCGACCGCCTGCACCGGGTATTCCCGGCCCTTGTGGCCTATGCCCAGTGGTGGAAGCTGAACCGCACCTGGCCCAACGGGACTTACTGGAGCAGCGGCTGGGGCACCGGCATGGACAACATGCCGCGCGTGCCGGAAGGCTACAACCAGATTTTCTCTAACGGCCTCATGAGCTGGCTGGACACCAACCTCCAGCAGTATCTGGTGAACGACTGCCTCATGCAGATAGGCTTCTATACGGAGCGCTGGCAGGAGATTGAGGAGATGGAAGACGAGATGAAGTTCCTCAAGCGCTGGATCAACGACAATATGTGGGACCCCGAGACCGGCTTCCTGTACGATGTGTATGCCGACGGCTCCCGCAATGCCACCAAGGGCATATCGGCCTTCTGGGCCCTCCAGACAGATGTTCTGGACAAGGAACGGATGGACGTGCTGGTGGAGCACCTGAGCGATACCACCGAATTTGCCCGTACTCACCGCGTGCCTTCCCTGAGCGCAGACCACAAGAAGTACAACCCCCTGGGCCGCTACTGGCAGGGCGGTATCTGGCCGGGCACCAACTACATGGTGATTGACGGCCTGTGGCGCAAAGGCTATAAGGACCTCTCCCGTGAGATTGCCGACAACCACTTCGGCAACGTGTTCCAGGTGTGGAAGAATACCGGCACCTTCTGGGAGTATTACGCCCCCGAGAGCGTAGAGCCCGGTTTCATGGCCCGCAAGGACTTCGTGGGCTGGGCCGGACTGCCGCCCATTGCCGAGTTCATAGAATGCATCCTGGGCATCCGCGGCCAGTATTCGGAGAACAAGATTGAGTGGGATGTCCGCCAGTTGGAAGCCCACGGCATTGACCGCTATCCCTTCGGCCCCGAAGGCGTGGTGAGCCTGAAGGTGGCCGCCCGCAAATCGGCCTCCGAGAAACCTGTGGTGACGGTTACCACCAACGTTCCCTTTGACCTGGTGATCAACTGGGGCGAAGGGGAAACCAGCACCGTCCATGTAGAGAAAACCGGAAAAATCAAATACTAACCATACTATGAAGAGAATTATTCTGTTGGGAGCTCTGGCGCTGGCGGCGCTGGTATCCTGCAACAAGGGGGACAACGACCCCCGCCTGGTCATCATTACTTACGACGGATTGCGCTGGCAGGAAGTGTACGGAGGTGCCGATAAGGCCGTTCTGGACGAAAACCGCTTTGTCAAGGATATGGACGCCTTCAAGGCGAAGTATTGGAGAGACACGCCGGAGGAGCGACGTGCGACCCTCCTGCCCTTCCTCTGGAGCTACGTGCCGGAGCACGGCTATATGCTGGGCAACCGTAACAAGAACAGCAAGATGGAAGTGGCCAACCGGATGTGGTACTCCTATCCGGGCTACAGCGAAATGTTCTGCGGCTGGGCCGACGACGAGCGCGTCCATTCCAATGATCCCGTTCCGAATCCCAACGTGAGCGTGCTGGAAGTGGTGAATCAGGACCCTCGCTACAAGGGAAAGGTGATGATGTATGCCTCCTGGGAGAGCATCCGTTTTGCCGTCAACAACGACCGCGGCGGTTTCCCCGGCAGCGCCGGACATGAGCCCTCCTATACGGACAGCGACGTGGCCCGTATGATCCAGGACATGGACGCCGGTCTGGAAGCCAATGGCTTCGGACAGAGCGAACGCATGGACTGCATCACCTACGCCATGGCCATGGAAACCCTTAAGAAAGACCATCCCAAGGTGTTCTACGTAGGTTTCGGCGACACCGATGAATACGGCCACGAAGGCGACTATACCAAGTATCTGGATTCGGCCCACTGGACGGACCTCTATATCCGCCGTATTGTGGAGTACTGCGAGAGCGATCCGTTCTACAAGGGAAAGACCACTTATATGCTGCTCAACGACCACGGTCGCGGCCTCAAGGCGGCTTACCGCAGTCATGGCAGCAGCGTGAAGGCTTCCAACCAGACCTGGTTCATGACCTTCGGCAAGGGCGTTCCCGTGCTGGGCGAGACCGAGAACAACGGCATCTTTAACAACCGGCAGCTGGCCGCTACCATCGCCGATGTGCTGGGCGTGGACTTCACCCCCAGCAACGGTATCAAGTATGAACCCTTTGATCCCGCCTATGCCAAAGAGGCCGATCCTCCGGTGGCTCAGGCTACCCTGGAGGCCGTGAAGGTTACTCCCAAGGGCAAGGGCATCCGCTATGCCTACAACGAGGGCGATTTCAAGAATTGCCAGGACGTGGTGGCCGCTCCCGTGAAAAAGAGCGGTATTGTTTCCGAACTGGGCACCAAGGCCATCAAGCAGACGGAAGACCACTTCGGCATTGTTTTCAAAGGCCTGGTCAAGATTGAGAAGGATGGCCTGTACATGGTTTCCCTGTGCAGCGACGACGGTTCCAAGCTCTGGCTGGACGGTCAGCAATTCATAGATATCGATCAGAACGGCGGCGGTTACCGCGAGGTGTGGCTGCAACTGGCGGCCGGCTATCACCGCATGGAAGTCCAGTTCTGGGAGAACTACGGCGGAGACGATGTGATGGTGGGCCTTGTGGGCCCTGGCATCGAGGTGGAGAACCTTCCTGCCGACATGCTCTTCTATGAATAATATTCGTATATTTTTCCTGGCGGCGCTTCTGGTGCTGCCAGGTTTGCTTTCGGCCCAGGAAGTGACGGTCAATGAGGCCCGTTTCTCCGTGGGAGACAATCCGGCGTGGAGCCAGCCTGCCTTTGACGACAGCGCCTGGCCGGTGCTCACGCTGGACAAGGACTGGAATGAGCAGGGCGTTTCCAATCCGGACGGCTTCGGCTGGTACCGCATCCATGTGGTCATTCCTTCGTCCCTCAAGAAGGCTTGCCCTTTCCCTGGGATGCTCATGTTGAACCTGGGCTGCATAGACGATACCGATGAAACCTGGTTCAACGGCGTTTGGGCGGGAAAGACCGGAACCAATGCCGAGGGTACGGAACGTTATCGGACCGCGTATGACCGCCCCCGGCACTATGGGGTGCCCTGGAGCCGGGTCAAATGGGACCAGGAGAATGTGATTGCCGTACGCGTTTACAACGGGGGCGACCCCGGCGGCTTTTACGAAGGTCCCGTCCGGATCGGGTCCCTGGCTCTTGCAGACGTGGTCACGCTCACGGTCTCCGACGCTGGCGGCCGGTGCAAGGTGGTCTTCGATTCGCAGGTCAAAACCGGCGGAACCCTCCTAATCGAGGGAAAAGACAACTATACGGAAAAGGCCGATGCCCCCGCCACGCGCAAAATCAAGCTGACTCCGGGCAAGCCTGCCGAACTGCTCATTCCTGTCACTGGCATCAAGCGCCTGGCGCTTACCTATACGGACAACAACACCGGGGAAAAGCTCACGGGCAATTACAGTTCCCGCTACATCCTTACGCCCGAAGCTCCCGCTACGCCGCGTTACAACGGTCCTGCCGTGTATGGCGTCACCCCGGGTGCTCCTCTGGTTTTCCGCCTGGCCTTCTCTGGCGAAAAACCCATGAATTATGCCGTGGAAGGCCTTCCGGAGGGTGTTGTGCTGGATGCCGACAAGGGCGTCCTCAGCGGCAGTTGCGCCCAGGCGGGAGATTACCCGCTGGTGTTTAAGGCTACCAACGCCAAGGGCAGCGCATTGGCGCAGTTTACCCTGAAGGTGGGGGAGAACATTGCCCTTACCCCGCCCATGGGCTGGAACAGCTGGAATTGCTGGGGCCTGAGCGTGTCGCAGGAGAAGGTGATGGACTCGGCCGCCGCCTTAATTAACCGCGGACTGGCCGATTATGGCTATGCCTATATAAACCTGGACGACGGCTGGGAAGCTGTTGAACGTACCCCTGAGGGTTATCTGGGTGCCAATGAGAAGTTCCCGGACATGAAGGGGCTGGGAGACTGGCTGCATTCCAACGGCCTCAAGTTCGGCATTTATTCCGGCCCCGGACCCCGCACCTGCGGCGGTTATCCGGCTTCCATGGGTTATGAGCGGCAGGATGCCGAGACCTGGGCCAGCTGGGGCGTGGATTACCTCAAATATGACTGGTGCAGTTACGAGCAGGTGAGGGCACAGGAGAATGACTATGGCTTCCCCAGCTGTGTGCGCCCCTATCTGCTGATGCAGAAATATGTGCGAAAACAGCCCCGCGACATTTTCTACAGCCTGGGCCCGCTGGGCGGCACACAGGTTTATCTGTGGGGCCTGTATTGTGACGGGAACAGCTGGCGTACGGCACAGGACATAGATGATACATGGGAGTCCATCTTGGATGTGGGCTTCCGGCAGCAGGCCGACCTGTACAAGTATTCCTCCATCGGCCACTGGAACGACCCCGACATGCTGGTTGTAGGCAAGGTGGGCTGGAGCGACAGCCTGCGGGACACTCAGCTCACCCCGGACGAACAGTACACCCATATCTCCTTATGGTCTCTGCTGGCGGCCAATATGCTCATAGGTTGCCCCATCGACCAGATGGACGACTTTACCTTCAACCTCCTCTGCAACAACGAGGTGAATGCCGTTAACCAGGATGTCCTGGGCAAGCAGGCGCACCGCGACGTGGACGAGGATGGTATCCAGATCTGGAGCCGGCCTTTGGCAGACGGAAGTACGGCCGTGGGCATCTTCAACCTGAATGAAACCTCGGTTCCGGTGCGTCTGGACGGCACGCTGGCCAAGATCGGCCTTCACGCTGCCACGGTCCGCGACCTCTGGCGCCAGCAGGACATCCCTACGGCGGCGGAGTATCCGATTCCAAGCCATGGAGTACTCTATTTGAAGACTGCCCGATGAGCGTGAGATGTAACTTGTTAAATATAAGTAGCTTATAATTATTCTCGTCGGCATTTTGCGTAGGAGAAAATTGATAAAGAATTAATAATGAATAGATTGCATTTCACGCTTTGTGCGGTGCTACTGGTTGTCCAAACCCTGGGCGCGCAAGAGCTTACTTTTGACAAGGGCCTTTTCCAGAAGGGGGACAACCCCGCCTGGAGCGCTCCGACGTATGACGACAGTGCCTGGCAGGAGGTTACTTTCCAGCAGTCCTGGGAAGACCTGGTGGACTATGCGAACGGCTATGGCTGGTACCGCATCCATGTAGTGATTCCGTCCTCGCTCAAGAAGGGGACGGTAGAAGCCATTATGCTGAGCCTGGGTGCCATTGACGATTCCGACCAGACGTGGATTAATGGCCATGTGGTGGGCAAGAACGGAACCTTCCCGGAGGATCCGGGCGGGTATTGCAGCGAGTACGGAAGCCGCCGCCACTATGTGGTGGACCCCAAGTGGGTGAACTGGGACAAGGACAACGTGATTGCCGTACGCGTGTATAACTACGGCGATCCGGGCGGCTTCTACAGAGGCGCCGCCAAGATAGAGAAGCCCAGCCTTAAAGACTTTGCCAAGCTCACGCTAGAGGCGGAAGAAGGCGGCTACAAGGCTGTTTTGGCTTCCTCCGTAAAGACCGTGGGTTCCCTGCACGTGACGGTGACGGATGTAATCACCGGCCAGGTGGAAAGTGACAAGACGCAGAAAGTGACCGTTCCTGCCTGGAAGGAGAAGCCCGTTTCCTTCGCCCTGGCCCCGCAGAAGCGGCTCTGCGTGACCTATACCGACCCCCGCTTTGAGGAAGTGCTGAATGCCGAAGTCACGGCCCCTTATATCCTCACGCCACCCGCCCCGGCCACACCGCGTTATAACGGCCCCCTGGTGTATGGCGTACGTCCCGGCTCGCCGGTTATCTTCCGCCTGGCCTTCTCGGGCGAAAAGCCCATGAAATATGCCGTGGAAGGCCTTCCGGAGGGCGTTGTGCTGGATGCCGACAAAGGCGTTCTGAGCGGCAGCTGCGCCGTGGCAGGGGATTATCCGCTCACCTTTACGGCCACCAACGCCAAGGGCAGCGCATCGGCACAGTTTACCCTGAAGGTGGGAACCCAGATTGGCCTCACGCCGCCCATGGGCTGGAACAGCTGGAACTGCTGGGCCCTTAGCGTATCACAAGAGAAGGTGATGGCATCGGCCGCCGCCCTCATCAACAAGGGCCTGGCCGATTATGGCTATTCCTATATGAACATTGACGATGCCTGGGAGTCCGAGTACCGTACCGCGGACGGCCGCATTGAGGGTAACGAAAAGTTCCCGGACATGAAGGCCCTGGGCGATTACCTGCATTCCAACGGCCTTAAGTTCGGCATTTATTCCAGCCCCGGTGACCACACCTGCGGCGGTTTCCTGGGCAGCCTGGACCATGAGAAGCTGGATGCCGAGGTCTGGAACAGCTGGGGAGTGGATTACCTCAAATACGACTGGTGCGGCTACAGCAAGGTGTTTGACGCCAGCCCGGACAAGTCCGAGGCCGCCTACATCCGTCCTTACCTGAAGATGCAGCAGTATCTGCGGGAGCAGCCGCGCGACATTTTCTATTCCCTGTGCCAGTATGGCTGGGGTAAGGTTTGGGAATGGGGTGCTTTCATTGACGCCAATTCCTGGCGTACCTCGCACGACATCAACGACTCCTGGGAGTCTCTCTATGTGACGGGTTTTGAAAGACAGCCCGGACTTCATCCTTATGCCGGCCCCGGCCATTGGAACGATCCGGACATGCTCATCGTGGGCAAGGTGGGCTGGAGCAGCAGCCTGCGCGACAGCCGTCTGACCCCGGACGAACAATATACGCACATTTCCCTGTGGAGTCTTCTGGCGGCCAACATGCTCATAGGCTGCGACATCTCCCAGATAGACGACTTTACCTTCAACCTCCTGTGCAACAACGAGGTGAATGCCGTGAACCAGGATGTCCTGGGCCATCAGGCACATCAGGATGTGGTAGAGGACGGCATCCAGATTTGGAGCCGGGACCTCAGCGATGGTTCCCACGCCGTGGGCATCTTCAACCTGAACGAGTCGGCCGTCCCGGTGCGGCTCGCCGCCGAATTGGCCAAGATCGGCCTTAAAGCCGACACGGTTCGCGACCTCTGGCGCCAGACCGATATTCCTACGGAGGAAACCTATGTAATTCCTTCACATGGTGTAAGATACGTAAAAGTAAAATAATATGGACAGAAGAGATTTTATAAAGAGTACGGCGGTAGCCGCGGTGGCAGCCAGCGGCGCTGGAGAATTGCTGAAGGCGGCCGAGAGAACCCAGGCTGCGCTGCCGGAGGAAGAGACTTCGGACAAGCTTATTGCCACGGCCCCGGTGCTTCAGAATTTTGCCGAGACTTCCATCGGCGTAGTGTTCGCCGTGAACGCCCTGGCCAACGGTTATGTGCTCATCGGCGAAAAACCGGACCTTTCCGACGCCCGCAAGATCCTTTGCGGCGGTCACCGCCTGGCCGACATTGACGCGCGCGTGATCCAGGTGCGGGTGACGGGCCTGAAGCCTGCCACAAGGTACTACTACCGCATAGGCGCAGACCGCATCCACTATGGTCACGGATACGACATGAAGGTGCTGGGCAACGAGGAAGACCCCCGGGTCTATTCCTTCGTGACGGCGGGTAAAGCGCTTAAAGACAGCAGTTTCTGCGTTATCAGCGACACCCACGCCCATTGGAAGGCCATAGGCCCTGTGCAGGAAAAGGTGGCTTCCCTGGCCCCTACCTGTGTTATTTGGAACGGCGATGCCTCCAACTCGGAAGAGAACATTGAGCGTCAGGTGACCATCTTCCTGGACCAGCCCATTCCCCGCAAGGACTATGCGGCCGAGACGCCTTATCTGTTCTGCCCCGGCAACCACGACTCCCGCGGCTGGGCCAACCGCCATCTGGAAAAGGTGTGGATGTACCGCCAGCCCGAGGAGCGCTCCCCGCGCGACTGGGACCTGGGCCGCAACTTCGCTGTGCGCATGGGCGACATAGCCCTCATCGGCCTGGATACGGCCGAGGACAAGCTGGACACCAATCCCATCTTTGCCGGACTCTTCAAGAGCAAGGAGTACCGCGAGGCCCAGACGCTCTGGCTGAAAGATGCCCTGAACCGGCCTGAGATTAAATCGGCCCCCTTCCTGGTGGCTTTCTGCCATATTCCGCTCTTTGACTCCGATCCCACCCACAATCCCGGCGACGTGGCTCCGGCCGACAAAGACCCTCAGTATACGGCCGACTTTGCCTTCTGGCAGCGTACCTGCGGAAAGATGTGGGGCCCGTTGCTGCACAAGGCCAAATGCCAGCTGCTCATAACGGCCCACATGCATCTGTTCCGCTATGACGCTCCCGAAAAGGACCGCTGCTGGGCCCAGCTGGTGGGCGGCGGCTCCCACATGGAAGAGAAGGAATTCCCCACGGTGATGGAAGGAAAGGTGCAGGACGGCAAGCTCCGCATCACCGTCCATAATATCTATTCCGGCAAAGTCCACGGAACTTTCGTATTCCCCAAACGCAAATAGTGTAACCCTGACGAACTTATAATCATGAAGAAATTGTTTTTCCTTATCCCGCTTGTCGCCCTGGTTCTGGGCGGCAGCCAGGCACAGGCCCAAGTAGCTGAATCGGCCGAATGGGCCTCCAAGATCAAGGCCGAGGGCCTGGGCAATTCCCATGTGGAAGAGCTTTCCCAGTACATGACGGACTATGTGGGATCCCGCCTCACGGCCTCCCTGCAGAAGCGCCGTGCCGATTCCCTGATGATTGAGAAACTGGAGGAAATCGGCCTCTCCAATCCCCGTTCCGCCTTTGCCATGGAGTTTGCCCGCGGCGGCTGGGACGTGGTGAAGACCTATGCGGCCATGACAGCCCCGTACTATTGCGCCTTCTCGGTGAATCCCCGCGCATGGTCCGGCAGCACCGACGGTCTGGTGAAGGGTGAATGCATCATCTTTGACGCCCAGACCAAGGAAGACCTGGATCAATACCGCGGCAAGGTGGAGGGCAAGATTCTGCTGGTCCCTTCCACGCGTACCGTGGAAATCAGCTTTGAGCCTCTGGCCTCCCGCTATACCGAAGAGGAACTGGAAGAGCTGACTCAGGATAACCGGGCCACGGCCCGCAGCCGTTTCGGCGGCCCCGGCGGTCCCGGACGCGGAATGCCCCGTGATTTCCGTGCGATGATGGAACTGCGCCAGGCTATGGCCGATTTCTACCGTACGGAAAAGCCCCTGTGCGTCGTGAACGGAAGCGGTACCTTCAATGTACCCAGCGGTTCCGGTGCGAATTACCGCGCGGGTGACCCCGAACCCGTTCCCGAACTGGCCATGCCGCTGGAAGACCACAACCGTATGGTCCGTCTTATCCAGAACGGCCAGAAGGTGGTAATGGAACTGGAACTCATCAACCGCTTCACCAACGACTGCGAGGTGCATAACCTCTATGCCGAGATTCCCGGCACCGATCCCAAGCTCAAGGACGAGATCATCCTCCTGGGTGCCCACTTCGACTCCTGGCACGGCGGTACCGGTGCGGCCGACAATGCCTCCGGCTGCATTGTGATGGTGGAAGCCATGCGCATCCTCAAGGAGCTGGGCTTCAAGCCCAAGCGCACCATCCGCCTGGCCCTCTGGGGAGGCGAAGAGCAGGGCCTCTATGGCTCCAGCGGCTACCTGAACCAGTATCTGTATAAGGACGGAAAGAAGCTTCCCGGCTTTGACAAGTTCGCCCTTTACTTGAATATGGACAACGGTTCCGGCCGTTTCCGCGGCATCTATCTGGAGCGCAACGACGGTGCCTTCCCCTTCTTCGAAGCCTGGATGAAGAGCATCGAGTCCCTGGGCTTCCAGTACTTGTCGCCCCGCACCACCGGCGGCACCGACCACATGTCCTTTACCCGGGTGGGCCTTCCTGCCTATCAGTTCATCCAGGACGAGCTGGAATACGGACGCACCTACCACACCATCATGGACACCTACGAGCGCCTCTCCCAGAGCGACCTGAAGTTGGACGCCACCATCGTGGCCTGGCTGGCCGCCTGCGCCGCCAACGATCCCGGCCGCATCCCGGTGTACCCTGTGGCCAGCTCGCCCATGCCCAGGATGCCCTTCTAATAACACACAACCATGAAACGATTACTAATAACCATTACCCTCTCCCTGGCTGCCCTTACACTGGCTGCCCAGGGAGTATCCATTGAGACTGCCCGTTTCCAGGTGGGCGACAACCCCGCCTGGCAGCAGCCCGGTTTTGACGACAGCGCCTGGCCGGTGTTCGTGCTGGACAAAGACTGGAACCAGCAGGGGATTGAGAATCCCAATGCCTTTGCCTGGTACCGCATCCATGTGGTGATTCCCTCTTCCCTCAAACAGGGAATAGTGCCGGATATCATGCTGGACCTGGGGCCCATAGACGACTCCGACGAAACCTGGTTCAACGGCCACTGGGTGGGAAAGACAGGCACTTTCCCCACCGATAAGGATGGCTATTCCGGCGAATGGACCACCCCCCGCCGCTATATTGCAGACACCCAATGGGTGAACTGGGACGGCGATAACGTGATTGCCGTACGCGTGTACAACGGAGGCGATCCCGGAGGTTTCTACCAGGGGAATGCAAAGATTGACAAACCGGATCTGAAAGATTTTGCCAACATTTCCCTAGTGCCTGAGAAGGGTGGATACAAGGTGGTGCTGTCCTCGGCCTTGAAGACGGCGGGCACGCTGAAACTGACAACGGCCGATGTGATTACCGGTGAGGTGGAATCTTCCACCACCAAAAAGGTAAATGTGGCGGCCCGGAAGGACAAACAAATCTCCTATCCCGTGAGTCCCCAGAAACGGTTGGCCGTAACTTACCAGGACCCTCGTTTTGAAGAAGCCTTGGGTGTTGAGGTGTGTTCTCCCTACATCCTTACCCCGCCGGCTCCTGCCACGCCGCGTTACAACGGTCCGGCCGTGTTTGGCGTGCGTCCCGGCTCGCCGGTTATCTTCCGCCTGGCCTTCTCGGGTGAAAAACCCATGAAATATGCCGTGGAAGGCCTTCCGGAGGGTGTGGTGCTGGATGCCGACAAGGGAGTCTTGAGCGGAAGCTGCGCCGTGGAAGGCGACTATCCGCTGGTGCTGAAAGCCACCAATGCCAAAGGCAGTGCATCGGCCCAGTTTACCCTTAAAGTGGGCCAGAAGATTGCCCTCACTCCTCCCATGGGATGGAATTCCTGGAACTGCTGGGGACTTAGCGTGTCGCAGGAGAAGGTGATGGCATCGGCATCGGCCTTCATTAACGCCGGCCTGGCCGATTACGGTTATTCCTACATCAACATTGACGACGCCTGGGAGGCCGAAGAACGGGCTGCGGACGGCCGCATTGTGGCCAACGAGAAGTTCCCGGACATGAAGGCCCTGGGTGACTGGCTGCATTCCAACGGCCTCAAGCTGGGTATCTATTCCAGCCCCGGCGACCGTACCTGTGGCGGCTATCTGGGTTCCCTGGACCACGAAAAGCTGGATGCAGAAGTGTGGAACAGCTGGGGAGTGGACTACCTCAAATACGACTGGTGCGGCTATTCCAAGGTGTTCAATCCCAGCAACGACCACTCTACGGCCGCCTACATGCGTCCATACATGAAAATGCAGCAGTACCTGCGGGAGCAGCCGCGCGACATTTTCTATTCCCTGTGCCAGTACGGCATGGCCGACGTGTGGGAGTGGGGCGCCTTCGTGGATGCCAACTCCTGGCGCACCACCGGGGATATCAACGATACCTGGAGATCGCTCTACAACATCGGCTTCGAGCTGCAGCCCGAGCTCTATCCCTATGCCGGTCCCGGCCATTGGAACGACCCGGATATGCTGGTGGTGGGCAAGGTGGGCTGGAGCAACAACCTGCGTGACAGCCGTCTGACCCCGGACGAGCAGTACACCCACATCTCCCTGTGGTCCCTGCTGGCCGCCAACATGCTCATAGGCTGCGACCTCTCGCAGATGGATGCCTTTACCTTCAACCTCCTGTGCAACAATGAGGTAAATGCCGTGAACCAGGATGTCCTGGGCAGTCAGGCCCACCGCGACGTGGACGAGGACGGCGTACAGATCTGGAGCCGTGACCTGGCCGACGGCGGCAAGGCTGTGGGCATCTTCAACCTGAATGTTTCTTCGTTGCCGGTCCAGCTGGACGGTGCGCTGGCCAAGATTGGCCTTAAAGCCGATACCGTCCGCGACCTCTGGCGCCAGAAAGACATTCCCACCGGAGCGCAGTACATCATTCCCGTCCACGGTGTCCTTTACGTAAAGGTCAAATAATGAAGAGAATTCCTTCCATCCTATGCCTGCTCCTGCTGGGCCTGGGGGCTTGCCGGAATACTCCGGTGGCTTCCGGGCCGGCAGAGTCCGGCTTCATTACCGAATACCTGACCCCGGTGCGCATTGTGTGTACCCAGGGCCCGGTGAAAAAGGCCGATCATCTGCTGGAGCCTTATGTGGGCCAGGTTTCCACCGACGAGCCGGAGGTGACCACCTTCGGGAAGGGCGGCTATGTGCTGCTGGACTTCGGCAAAGAAATCCAGGGCGGCCTGCAGCTGGTGCGCAATATCAGCGGCTCAAAATCTGTCAGGTTCCGGATTGTCTTCGGAGAGTCCGTGACCGAGGCTCTGAGCAGCGTGGACGCCCCCGGAAGCACCGCCACCAACGACCACGCCGTGCGGGACTTTGAATTGTCCGTGCCCTGGCTGGGCAGCGTGGAGGTGGGAAACAGCGGCTTCCGCTTCGTGCGGGTGGAACTGGCCGACGGTGACGGGGGAGATGTGCCCCTGGTGGCCGTGCGGGCCATCTCCAAGTACCGCGACGTGCCGTATCTGGGCAGTTTCCGCTGCTCCGACGAGCGCCTGAACCAGATTTGGCAGACGGGTGCGTATACCGTGCACCTGTGCATGCAGGACTATCTCTGGGACGGTATCAAACGCGACCGCCTGGTGTGGATGGGGGACATGCATCCGGAGATAATGACGCTGAACACTGTGTTCGGCAACCAGGCCGTGGTCCAGAAGAGTCTGGACTACGTGCGGGACAAGACTCCTTCCAACGCCTGGATGAACGGCATCTGCTCCTATTCGTTGTGGTGGATTATCCTGCAGCACCACCTTTACCAGTGGTATGGGGATAAGGCCTATCTGCTTGAGCAGCAGCCGTATCTGACGGAACTACTTCACACGGTGATGGCCAACATGGACGGCTCCCGGGAGAATTATGCCGCCGGCCGCTTCATTGACTGGCCTTCCAACGACCTTCCGGACGTGATTCATGCGGGTTTGCAGGCCCTGAGCGTGCGTGCGCTGGAGGCCGGAGCTGATATGGCCGCGTGGCTGGAGGACACCGCCCTGCAGAAAGAGTGCGAAGAGACAGCGCTGCGCTTGCGGGAATATGTCCCGGATACCGTGGGTAACAGCCAGGCGGCCGCCTTGCTGGCCCTTCAGGGAATGGTGGATGCGGAGGAAGCATCGGCCCTTATCCTTAAAAACGGACCGGAGAGATTCACCTCCTTCATGGGGTATTACCTGCTGGAGGCACTGGCCGAAGGCGGGCATTATGCCGAGGCCATGGAACTGATATCGGCCTACTGGGGCCGCATGATAGAGCTGGGAGCCACCACTTTCTGGGAAGACTTCAATTACGAAGACGGCAAGAATGCCGCCCGCATAGACGAGGTGGTGCCGGAGGGCAAGTTCGACATTCATGCCGACGGCGGCGCCTGGTGTTACGTGGGCCTGCGTCACAGTTTCTGCCACGGCTGGGCCAGCGGTCCCACGGCCTGGCTCAGTGAGCACGTGCTGGGCATTCAGCCCGTGGGCGTCGGTTTCCGCGAGGTGCGTATAGAGCCGCATCTGGGCAACCTGGACTGGGCCGAAGGCACCTTCCCCACGCCATACGGAGTCATCTCCGTCCGGCACCAGAAGCAGGCCGACGGCAGCGTAAAATCTACCGTCAAGCTCCCGAAAGGAGTGAAACGTGGAGGAAAATAACTGATTATTAACATATTGACTATAATCCTCCCGGTTAGAATAGAGGGGAGGTTATTATTTAAGATACAGATTATGAATAGATTACGTCCACGCTTACTGCTTTGTCTTCTGCTGGTGTCCGGCTTGGTGCAGGCGCAGTCCTTTGACGGAAAGAAGGCCTATCAGATTGCTACGGCCGGTGGCCTGGTGCTGGACAATCACGAGAGCATCCAGGGGGAAACCGGCATCTTTCTGGGCAATCCGGAGAAGGACAATACCGGCCAGGTTTGGCAGCTGAGGGCGGTGGGGAAAGATGTTTACCAATTGGTGAACGGCTACTCCTTCCAGGCGCTGGACAACGGTGGCGGCAACAAAGAGCAACCGGTAATCCAGTGGCCGGAGGAAAAGGAAAACAAAAACCAGTTCTGGCAAATCAAACGTTTTCCGGACGGCACGTACACCTTTACATGCGTAGCCACGGAAATGGCCTTGGGCGTGATAGGAAAGGGTGGCTTTGGAGACAGTGTGTGGCAGTTGAAGGCCGATGCAAACAACCCTTCCCAGCGCTGGACCATTCGCGAAACGGACACCAAGGTTACCTTCATAGTGCCCAAGACCAGCTCCAAGAACGACTGGGAGAATGAAAAGGTCTTCGCCGTAAACAAGGAGCCGGGTCATCCCACCCTGATTCCTTTTGCCTCGGAGGAAGAGATGATTGGCGATGTGGCCTATCGTTTTCCCTGGGAGCGTACGGCCTCCAGCCGCTATATGCTCCTGAACGGCACCTGGAAGTTCAACTGGGTCAAAGCTCCTGAGGAGCGCCCGGTAAATTTCTACAAGCCCTCGTATGACGTAAGCCAGTGGGCTGAAATCGAAGTCCCGTCCAACTGGGAAATGAAGGGCTACGGCACGCCCATCTATACCAACATTGCTTATCCTTTCCTGAGCAATCCGCCGTTTATCCAGGCCCAGAGGGGCTATACCCTGGAGCAGGAACCCAATCCCGTGGGTTCCTACAGGCGAGATTTCACCATGCCCAAGGACTGGTCCGGTCAGGAAATCTATCTGCATTTTGACGGCGTTTATTCGGCCTTTTATGTGTGGGTGAACGGCAGGAAGGTGGGCTACAGCCAGGGCGCCAACAACGACGCCGAATTCCGCATCACCCCTTACGTTAAAAAGGGCAATAACACCCTGGCCGTTGAGGTGTACAAATGGAGCGACGGTTCCTATCTGGAAGACCAGGATATGTTCCGCCTGGCGGGCATTCACCGCGACGTGTACCTGATGGCCCGTCCCAAGGCGCATATAGAGGACATCCGCACGGAGAGCGTGTTCAATGCCGATCTTAGCGAAGTTACACTCAAGACCACCGTGGACTGCCCGGCCCGCGTGGAGGTGAGCCTCTACGACGAGGCCGGTGCCAAAGTAGGGGAGGGCACGGAGATTAAAGTATCGGCCCCCCGACTCTGGAGCGCCGAAAAGCCCTACCTCTATACGGTGCGGCTGGCGGTATTTGACAAGGCCGGCAAACTGCAGGAATGCACCTTCTTCAAGCACGGCTTCCGGAAGGTGGAATTCCGCAACAACAAGCTGTATATCAATAATGTGCTCACCTACCTGAAGGGTACCGACCGCCACGATATCCATCCTGTTTACGGCAAGGCCGTTCCGGTGGAGAGCATGATAGAGGACATCGTCCTCATGAAACGCCATAACCTGAATGCGGTGCGCACTAGCCATTATCCCAACGATCCCAAGATGTATGCCCTGTACGACTATTACGGCCTGTACATCATGGACGAGGCCGACCAGGAGTGCCACGGCAACCAGGCCATCAGCGACACGCCTTCCTGGGAAGCCGCCTATGTGGACCGTGCTGTGCGCATGGTGCGACGCGACCGCCTGCACCCTTCGGTGCTGTTCTGGAGCCTGGGCAACGAGAGCGGCAAGGGCTGCAACATTGTGGCCGAAAGGGACGCCGTGAAGGCCCTGGACAGCCGTCCGGTGCATTATGAGGGCCAGAACGAGGTGGCCGACATGGACTCCAAGATGTATCCGTCCATGGAGACCATGCAGCAGCTGGACCGCAACGGCAACGACAAACCCTTCTTCCTGTGTGAATATGCCCACGCCATGGGCAACGCCATAGGCAACCTGGCCGAATACTGGGACTACATTGAGAACAAGAGCGTCCGCATGATTGGCGGCTGCATCTGGGACTGGGTGGACCAGGCCCTGTACACGCCGGGCACCACCGGCGGCCCGCTCTGGTTCGGCGGCTCCTTCGGCGATGTGCCCAACGACAACGACTTCTGCTGCAACGGCATAGTGACGGCCGACCGCAGGGTGACCGCCAAGTTACAGCAGGTGAAGAAGGTCTACCAGTACGTGAAGCTCCGTCATTCCCGGCTTGACCGGGAATCTCCTGTTCAGATTGAGCTGGAGAACCGGTATACCTCATTGAACCTTAATGAGTTGCAGTTGAAGTATGCCTTCTTTGAGGAGGGCGTGGCCGTGACGGCCGGCGGCCGGAACCTGCCGTCCGCGGGCCCCTGGGAGAGTTGCACGGTTGAGCTTCCAGTGCCGGAGGCGAAGGGTGACCTTACCCTGCAAGTGGAACTGTCACTGAAGGAGGGCACCCGCTGGTGCGAGGCCGGCCACGTGGTGGCATCGGCCGAGTTTGTGCTGCAGGAGGCAGTGAACCGTCTGGCCCAGGCCCCGGAGGAATCCTTCGGCCCGCTGAAAGTATTCCTGGAAGAAAACCGCTTCCTGGTGGCCCGGAACGCCGGCATCAGCATCCGGATGGACAAGGCCACCGGCAAGCTCATGAGCCTGTGCCTGCGCGGGAAGGAAGTGCTGCACAACCTGGGCGGCCCCATCTTCCACAGCTACCGTTTCATAAGCAACGAACATGGCGCCTTCGATCTGGGCGGACGGCCGGAAATGGCCGCCGATCCCACGCGGCTGACGGCCTTCAACTACAGTGTGAAGGGCGGAGTTCTGCGCATGGAAACCACCCTGGATGCCACGGCAGGCGGGGCGCTGGTGCCCTATACCGTGGTTTATGAGGTGCATCCGGAAGGGTATATGGATGTGGATGCCACCTTCCACCCCTGGGCCGAATTTGCCATGCCCCGTATCGGCCTTCAGCTTTTCCTGAATCCTGAGTTTGAAGAGCTTAGCTGGTACGGCCGCGGGCCCATGGAGAATTATCAGGACCGCAAGGACGCCGCCTTCCTGGGCGTTTATTCCCAGACGGTGAGCGGCATGGCCGAACCTTATGTGCGCGCCCAGAGCATGGGCGAGCGCACGGACACCCGCTGGCTGCAGTTCAAGGCCGAAGATGGCGCTACAGTCACGTTTACGGCCGACGGGACCTTTGACTTCAGTGCCCAGCATTACACGGACCGCGACCTGTGCCTGGTGAAGTACGGCCACGACCTGGACAAGATTCGCCGGGCCGAGGTTGTCCTGAACCTGGACTGCTTCCTTACGGGCCTGGGCAACGGCAGCTGCGGCCCCGGCCCGCTGCCCCAGTACCAGATTATCCCCGGCAAGAAGTACAGCTACCGCTTCCGTATTCAATAACTGATAGTTAAATTTTGATTTATATTAAGATGCGTCAACGGCTGTTATTCGTTTTCATGGCCCTTGTGGCCGTCTTTTCCTGCAAGACCCCTGATGAGCGTGCTGCGGAAGCGCTGGCCCGGAGAGTAATGGGGGAGAAGGCATCGGCCGTCACTTTTGAGCAGACGGATGCAAAGGAGGATTCCTACGAACTGGTCCAGAAGGGCTCGAAGGTCCTGATCAAGGGAAACAATGCCAATTCCATGGCGGTGGGCCTGAACCGTTACATCCAGGAGTATTGCCTGGCCAATGTGAGCTGGTATGACTTCAATCCCGTAGAACTGCCGGCGGTGATGCCTTCCGTTCCGGAAAAGGTGACGGGAAGCGCCCGGGTGCCCATCCGCTTTTTCCTCAATTACTGCACCTTCGGCTACACCATGCCCTGGTGGAAGTGGGAGCAGTGGGAGCGATTCATAGACTGGATGGCGCTGAACGGGGTGAATATGCCGCTGGCTATTACCGGAGAGGAGGCCGTTTGGCAGAAGGTATGGCGCAAATATGGCCTTACGGACCAGCAGATCCGGGCCTATTTCACCGGCCCGGCGCACCTGCCGTGGCAGCGGATGATTAACATAGACGCCTGGCAGGGCCCCCTTCCGCAAACTTGGATAGACGGGCAGGCCAAGCTTCAGAAGCGCATCCTTCGCCGGGAGCGGGAACTGGGCATGACTCCCGTGCTGCCGGGCTTTTCGGGACATGTCCCTGCGGGTCTGGCCGATGGGGTATCCCAAAAGATGGACACTACCCGCGTGGGAAGTTGGTGCGATTTTGCCGATGAATACCGCTGTACCTTCCTGAATCCCTCCGACCCTCTCTTCGCCCAAATCCAGAAAGACTTCCTGGAGGAACAGACCCGGATGTACGGGACCGACCATGTGTACGGCGTGGACCTCTTTAACGAGGTGGATCCCCCTTCCTGGGACCCTGATACCCTGGCCCGCATATCGGCCGGTGTCTTCGATTCCATGACGGCGGTGGACCCCGATGCCGTGTGGCTGCAGATGGGCTGGCTCTTTGTGAGCAATCCCGGTCAGTGGACACCGGAAAGGATCAAAGCCTATTTGACCGCCGTGCCGCAGGGAAGGATGATTCTCCTGGACTACGAAAGCGATTACGTGCAAATCTGGAAACAGACAGAAAGCTTTTACGGACAGAAGTTTATCTGGTGCTACCTGGGCAACTTCGGCGGCATGACGGAAATTGAGGGCGACTATCACCTGAACGCCAGGAGAATAGCCGAGACCCTGGAGAACGGTGGTCCCGGATTCGTGGGCGTCGGTTCTACCCTGGAAGGCTTCGGCGTGAATGAACCGGTCTATGAGGCCGTGCTGGACCAGGCCTGGAATACCGGCAGGGGACTGGAGGAATACATAGACAACATTGCCGACCGCCATCTGGGCCGAAAAGACCCTGCATTCCGGGCCTACTGGCATCAGCTGGTGGACAAAGTGAGCATTACCCATACCAGCACTTCATCTTCCAGCATTATCGTGGCCCATCCCAGTCTGGAGGGCCGATGGAACTGGACCACCTACTTTGAGAAGGCCTACGACATTGCCGAAATGGAAAAGGCGCTGGAAATGATTGAAGGGGTGGAGGGTGATACGGACTATTACCGTTTTGACCTGGCCAATGCCCGCCGGCAGGCCCTTCGCAACCGGGCCCTCCCGGTGAGGGAGCGCTTCACCGCTGCCTATCGGGCTGGCGACCGGGCCGGCATGGTGGCGGCACGGGATGAATTCCTGAGCATCTGCGACCAGCTGGTGGCTGTGCTTGAAACCCGCCCGGAGTTCTCTCTTTCCGACTGGATTCAGGCCGCCCGGGAGTGGGGCCAAACCCCGGAGGAGAAGGATTACTTCGAGCGGAATGCGCGTACCATTATTACCGTCTGGGGAGACACCGTCTGCCTTTCGGACTATGCCAACCGGGACTGGGACGCCCTGGTGGACTCCTTCTACAAGGTACGCTGGCGCATGTTCTTTGACTCCGTCCTGGCTGCCTTCGACGCCGGGCAATCTTTCCTGGATAAAGGCGGCCCCCTGGATGACGACATCCGGTCCTTCGAACTCCGCTGGGTAACCCCGCAACGAAAGGGCGGTGGAGCTGGGCCGGAAGACCTCATTCCGCTTCCGGTGATGTATGCGCCCGGGAACGGCTGTATCCCATCGGCCCGACTCTCACAGATGGAGCCGGTGGTGAAGCTATCTGAGAAGAAACTGCGGAAGAGACTGGAAGGCCAGGCACTCGCGGACTGGCAGCTGAAGCAGGCCTATTGGCTGGAGATAGGAAAGAAGGGCGTTAAGGTGGAGGCGGCCGATGAGCAGGGTGCCTTCTATGCCCTGCAGTCCCTGCAGATGCTTACCGAACTGGCCGATACCGTTTCCTGTTGCACCATCCTGGACTGGCCGCGTTTCCAGTACCGGGGCGTGATGCTGGATGTGAGCCGCAATTTCTTCGGGAAAGACTTCATCAATAAGCAGATGGAGATGATGGCCCGGCTCAAGCTGAACCGTTTTCATTTCCATCTGGTGGATAATCCGGGCTGGCGTCTGCAAATCGATGCCTATCCGCGGCTCACGCAGTTGACCGCGTGGCGGCCGGAAGCCGATTTCTGGGATTGGGAAAAGAATGAAACTGGGGGAGTCTTTGTGGAAGAAGGAACGCCGGGGGCCTATGGAGGCTATTTTACCAAGGATGATATCCGGGAACTGCTGGCTTTTGCGGCCGAAAGGCATATCGAGGTCATCCCCGAAATCGAGATGCCCGGGCATAATTACGAGACCCGCGCCGCCTATCCGGAACTGGCTTGTGCCCTCCCGGCGGCAGAAAGGCCCGACGAATGGGAACTTTGCCCCGGAAAGGAGGACACCTATGAGTTCCTGGAGAAGGTGCTGCTGGAAGTGTTCGAACTGTTTCCCAGCCAGTATGTCCATATCGGCGGCGATGAGGCTGGAAAAGACAACTGGGCCCGCTGCCCGGATTGCCAGGCCAGGATGAAGGCCGAAGGCATGCAGGACGTGGAAGAGCTCCAGAGTTATATGATCAAGCGAATGGAGCGTTTTGCGCAGGAGCACGGCAAACGCATCATAGGCTGGGACGAGATTCTGGAAGGCGGTCTGGCGCCGGATGCCACCGTAATGTCCTGGCGCGGCACGGAAGGCGGAATGAAGGCCATTGCCGCCGGCCACGATGTCATTTTCACCCCTGGAAAGTATTGTTATCTGGATCATCACCAGGGCCCGCAGTACCGCCCTGCTGGATCTCTTCTGTCTTTGGAGCAAGCCTATTCCTACGATCCGTTGGCGGAAGTATCCGAAGCTGACGCCCACCATGTGCTGGGCCTCCAGGGCAGTCTTTGGACAGAATGGGTCCATGAGAGCTGGCATGCCGAGATGCAGCTCTATCCCCGCGTCTTCGCCATTGCCGAAACCGCCTGGAGCCAGCCTTCCCGCAAGGACTGGCCGGATTTCCAGCGCCGCTCCGATTCCTGGACCCGGGTTGCCCGCAGCAAAGGCTATACGGTTTATCCGGTTCCTGACCGGGAAAGAAAATAGCATTATTAAGTATGGTCAGAAGAGTTTTTATCAAAGTTTCGGGTGCAGCGGTGGCGGTCCTTTGGGCGCTGATGCTGCCGTTGTGGCTGCAGGCGCAGGAGCGCTTCCCGGACGGAAAGAAGATTCCTGCCTGGTTCGGCCAGGCCGACAGAGTCTCGCTGGCCAGCCTGGGCCGCCAGTATGTGCTCACGGATTACGGAGTAAAGGCCGATGCCGATGAGGTGCAGACGGTGGCCATCCAGCGGGTGATTGACCTGGCGGCCCAAAAGGGCGGGGTTGTGGTTGTGCCGGAGGGCGTTTTCTGTACCGGCGCCCTGCATTTTCCGCAGGGGACTAACCTCTGGGTGGAAGGAACGCTCCGGGGATCGGACCGGGTGAAGGATTATCCGCTTACCACCACCCGCATTGAGGGACAGACCTGTACCTATTTCCCGGCCCTGATCAACGTAGAAGGGGTGGACGGCTTCGTCCTGGGCGGTCATGGACTCATTGACGGCAACGGAACGGAGTTCTGGAGGGAAATGAAGATACGCTGGAAGTGGAAGCCGGACGCCATTAACAAGGACGGACAGCGTCCCCGGCTGGTATACATTTCCAACAGTGCCAACGTTACGGTGCAGGATGTGCGCATGAAAGACAGCCCTTACTGGACCAACCATGCCTACCGGAGCCATCATCTGCGCTATCTGGACCTTACCATCACATCTCCTTCCTCCGGCGAGGTGGTGGGCTACAGCACCGATGCCATCGGCCTGGACAACTGCCACGACGTGTTGGTAAAAGGCTGCTACATGGACGTTTGTGACGACGGCGTAGTGCTCAAGGGCGGCAAGGGAACCTGGGCCGACAAAGCCGCCGAGAACGGCCCCAACAAGGACATTGTCATTGAAGACTGCACCTTCGGCCGCACCCACGCCTGCCTTACCCTGGGTAGTGAATCGGTGGAGGACAGGAATGTGGTCCTGCGGCGCTGCGTTTCCCAGGCGGCCTACACGGTTCTGCACCTGAAAATACGCCCCGACACGCCCCAGTTCTATGAATACGTGCGGGTAGAGGATGTCTCTGGCAAAGCGGGCTCCGTCTTGCGCATCCGTCCCTGGACGCAGTATTACAACCGGGAAGAGCGGGACGACATGCCTGTTTCTGTGTGCCAGAATATCTCGCTGGACCGTATAAACGTTGAGAACCAGCGTGTCCTGGACGTGGAATTGAGTGACCAGTACCAGTTGGAAAATGTAACGCTGGAGGGGAAGGACGTGGTGGCCATGCTCACAGGTGCTGCTGAATCTGTGCAGCCGGTTGAGAAGCAGCCCGGGATGCTTTCGGCCCGGGAGCAGAATGCGCTTCGCTCAAAGGCTTATTCCACGGTTAACTATGACGAATCGGCCGTCCAGCCCTATACGCTGGAAGATCCGCTGCGCTTTGCCGATGGCCGGA
The DNA here is from genome assembly GCA_017617475.1 of Bacteroidales bacterium. The sequence continues at coordinate 20,442 of JAFZWC010000056.1, read as the reverse complement.
AGGTGCGCTCCCGGAAGGAATGGCCGCAGCGCCGGCAGGAAATCCTGGACTTGTTCCAGCGGGAAATGTACGGGCAGATGCCTCCCGCGAGCCCCATCTTCCTCGAAACGCTGGAGGAAGGTACTACCCTGGCCGGTTTTGCCCGTCGCCGCCAGGTGCGCATGTGGTTCAAGGCCGACAAGACGGGCCCCCATATTGACTGGCTGCAACTGATTCCAACCCAGGTGCAGGGCCCTTGCCCGGTGATTCTGCTGCTGAACTACAACGGCAACCACGAGATTCTGGGGGACAAGGAGATTCTGGTGACGGAATCCTGGCTGCGGACGGCTCCCCATAAGGCCACGCAGCGCACCCGGGGCAAATTCAACAGTGACGGATATGACAGCGTTTTCCCTGTAAGCAGCCTGCTGGCCAGGGGATATGCCCTGGTAACGGCTTGTTACAGTGATTTTTCTCCCGATCCGGATCCGCTGGAAGAAAAGGACGGCGTCATTCTGCAGGATAGTTTTGCCTACACCGGCGTATTTGACCTCTGGGGCCCGCGGGACCCTTCCAGGGACGACAATACCACGGCGCTGGTCGCCTGGGCCTGGGGGCTCATGCGGGGCATGGACATGATAGAGACGGACTCTATGCTGGATTCAGAGCGTGTGGTAGTTACGGGTTATTCCCGGCTGGGTAAGGCGGCCCTGCTGGCCGGTGCTTTTGACCAGCGTTTCCCCGTTGTGGTGCCCATCCAAAGTGGAGGCGGCGGTGTTCCGCTGGCCAAACGGAACTATGGCGAGAACATTGCCACGGAAGTGAGTTCCTTCCGGCATTGGTACTGCCGGGCCTATGACAAATATGCCTACGACGTAGCTTCCATGCCCTTTGACCAGCACTTGCTGCTTACTTGTGTGGCGCCACGCGCCCTGCTGGTAGAGGGCTTCGACCAGGCGTGGTTTGACACCCGGGGAGAATTCCTGGCCTTGCAGGCAGCGTCTCCCGTCTGGCGCTTCCTGGGCCGGAATGGCCTGCCGGACGTACCTTGGCCGGCCGATTATGAGACCTCGGCCATCGGCCCTTCCCTTGGCTATGTGCGCCGGGACCAGGGGCATGGCATATCGGCCATGGACTGGCTTTGGATGCTGGACTTTGCCGATAACATTTTTGGAAAATAGCGTTCCCTATGAAAAAGGCTGTCATATTGCTTTCCGCCCTGGCCGTTATTTCCTGCCGGCAGGCAGGCCCGTACCGTTGGGAAAAACAGCCTGACGGCCTGGCTTTGAAGGAAGGGGAGAACCTCGTCGGCCTTTTCCAGGTGCCTCTCGTGGCGGGTGTTTCCCACCGGGAAGAGGTGGAAATGCTGGATAACGCCACCTATAAGATTACCTGTACCTTCGATGTTCTGGAAGACTTGGACTCCGTCCGTCTGGAGCCCCGCTTCGTTCACCTTTCGCAGGCGGACTTCTGGATGATTCCCAGCGTTTCCTACAATGGGAATGCGTGGGGAACGGGCGGTGAGCCCAAGGGGGCGAAGGAGAAAGGGGAGTGGCGCACCATTTCCTATCGGCGTACGCCCATCCCCGGCGCCTTGTATTCCGAAGGGGAGCGCTATGCCGTGGCCACCTGGTCGGAGGCCCCCGCATCGGCCCGGGAAGGCTTTTCCGTGTCGCTTCAGCCGGAAGACAGGCAGGTAAGCCATTGCTATGTGTGGCCGGAGGAGGAGATGCCGCTTACGTATTCTGACCGCGACCATTTTGATCCGGGCTACCAGAGCACCGTGATCCTGCGGAAAGGGGAGACGGTGACCTTCCCTATATATCTTCATGTGAGTCCCGTGCAGAAAGGCCACCGTGCCATGCGTTCATTCCTGGACAAGGCCTGGGAAATGGCGCCCAAGCCCCGGGTAGAGGTGTTTTCGCCGGATAAGCTCTGGGAACTGGGTATCCGTTATGCCAAGGAGTCGCTTTGGGCCGAAGAAGGGGAATACAAGGGCTTCAGTATAGGCCTGCTTCCTACGCCGGAAGGGAAGTGGAAGCAGCGCGGGGGCGGCAAGTATGAGATTGGCTGGTGCGGACAGAATGCCTCCTATGCCATTTCTCTCCTTCAGGATTACTTGAAAAACGGCTCCACGGAGTCTTTGGAGAAGGGAATGGCCACGCTGGATACCTGGAGCCGGTGCGGTCTTCCTAACGGTCTGTTTACAGTCCGATACGATGAACTGGACGGCCCTGTGGATGCCTGCAACCTGGGTACGGCAGCCGTGAACTTCTTCGAAGCTTATGACGTGGCAAAGGCGTGCGGCTACGAAAGACCCGAATACGAGCGCCTGGCCTACCGCATCTGCGACTTTGTAATGGCCGACCAGCAGGAAAACGGCTGTTATGCCAAGGGCTGGAAGCCCGACGGCGAGAGCATCTACCGCGAAGGAACGGTGGGCTGTTTCCTGGTTCCGGCCATGCTGGAAGCCTGGCGCAGGAGCGGGGATGAGCGATATGGGGAATCGGCCCTGAAGGCCTACAGACACTATTTGCAGGAACTGAAGGATAATGGTTTCACCACAGCCGGCGCTCTGGATACCTGGTGCATAGACAAGGAATCTTCCATTTCCCTGCTGCGGTCGGCGCTGCGCCTTCACAAGCTCACGGGAGAGGCTTCCTACGTGGACGACGCCCTGGATATATCCTATTACCTGAGCACCTGGCTTTGGCATTATGACGGGGTGTATGAGGCCGATAACGACTTCACGCAATACGGGTATCATACCTTCGGGGCTACCTCGGTGTCGGTGCAGCACAACCATCTGGATCCTTATGCCCTTTACTGGGTGCCCGAATGGATGGAACTGACGGAGCTTACTGGTGACCCGCAGTGGCGGGAGAAGGCCGAGGCCATCTGGCACAATGGCAACCAGCTGGTCTCTGACGGCACTTTGACCATTAACGGCCTGGTGCGTCCCGCCGGTTCCCAGAACGAAGCCTACTTTGAATGCGCCTGGGGTTTTGGCGGAAGCGGAGCCCACAGCATAAACAACTGGCTGGTGGCCTGGCCCGGCGCTTTCCGGCTGGAGACGCTGCGCCGCCTGCCGGACCGGTCCGTTTTAGAATAACTAAACAGTACAGATAATGAATAAGTTATGTTCACGCCTGGCTATGGCTTTGCTGCTGGTCCTTGTGGCCTGCAAGCCGTCTGTGCAAGTGTATGATCTTCGCTGTGAAGGTTTGGTGGAGCCGTTGGGTATAGATAATACCCAGCCCCATTTCTCCTGGAAAATCAAAGCTCCCATGCCGCTGGAACAGGTGGCCTACCAGATTGAAGTGGGGCCGGAACTGTGGCAAAGCGGCAAGGTGGCATCCCCGGATCAGGTTATGGTTCCGTATCAGGGAAAAACCCTTCAATCCCGCCAGCAGACCCGTTGGAGGGTGCGCATCTGGGCATCAAACGGAGAGGTCTCGCGCTGGAGCAAGTGGCAGCGCCTGGGAGTGGGTATCCTGGACGGCGACAGCCTGAAAGGGGACTACATCGGCGCGGTTCCCGGAGAAGGGAGAGCCTCGCTCCTGCGTAAGGATTTCGAAGTGAAAAAGGCCGAAAGGGCCCTTCTGTACGTGAATTCCCTGGGCTATCACGAAGCCTATCTGAATGGGGAAAAGGTGTCGGAGGCCGTGTTGCAGCCGGCCGTCTCGCAGCTGGACAAGCGCTCGCTCATAGTGGTGTACGATGTGAGCCACCTGCTGAAGAAAGGCTTGAACGAACTTTCCATTTCTGCCGGCTCCGGCTGGTATAAGAAAGAAACCTTCGGCGCCGTGTATGAAGGTGCGCTGGTTAAGGCCGAGCTGGACGTGAACGGAGAACCCGTGGTCTGGACCGACGCCACCTGGGAAGGGGCCTGGAACGGTTACACCGACATGGATGACTGGCGGCCGGGCCATTTTGGCGGGGAAAGGCTGGACAACCGGGCCGAACCCGGATGGGGGCCGGTGGATGTTGTGAAGGTGGAAGGCATTACCGCCAGCATGCAGATGTGCGAACCCTGTCGGGTGAAGGAAACCGTAGGGCCGGTGAGGCTGGAACCCCTGCCCGGAGGCCGGTGGCTGGCCGATTTCGGCAAAGTGGTGAACGCCATGCTGTCTGTGGATTTGCCCGGACTGCAGCCCGGGGACACGGTCCGCATCTCTTACACCGATTTCTCGGAAGACGGTTTTGACTCCGGCACTTGCGGCTACGACGAATTCATAGCCGCAGGGGAGTGGGACCATTTCCAGAACTGCTTCAATCACCACATTTTCCGCTATGTGCTCTTCGAAGGCCTTGAACTGGCCCCTGAAGAACTGCAGGCCCACCGGATGCGTACGGACTATGCTATGGGCTCCAGTTTCCGTAGCTCGGATGCCGAACTGAACGCCATTCACGACATGGTACTCCGGACCATGGAGAACCTGGCCTTCGACGGCTATATGGTGGACTGCGCCAGCATCGAAAGGCTGGGTTATGGCGGCGACGGCAATGCATCGGCCCAGAGCCTGCAGATGACGGCCGACGTGGCGCCCCTGTTCCTGAACTGGCTTCAAGCCTGGGCCGATTCCCAGAAATCCGACGGCGGCCTGCCGCATACGGCGCCCAACCCCTACAAGGCCGGCGGCGGTCCCTACTGGTGCAGCTTTGTGGTGCAGGCCCCCTGGCGGGTGTATATGAATTATGCCGATTCCCGTTCCATGGAGCGCCTCTATCCCAACATGAAAAAGTGGCTGGAATATGTAGATGCCTACTCGGTGGACGGGCTTCTGAAACAATGGCCCACCCCGCCCACTCCGCCTTATCGCTGGTGGTATCTGGGAGACTGGGCCGCCCCCGATGGCGTGGACGTGCAGGATCCGGAATCCATAGACCTGGTGAACAACTGTGCGCTGGTGCAAAGCTACATTTGTCTGGAAGGCATAGCCGGGGCTCTTGGAAACCGGACGGACGAACAGGAGTTCCGCCACAGGAAGATTGCCTTGCAAAAGCGCATCCATGAGGTCTTCTACCATCCCGAAAGTGGAATTTACGGTTCCGGAAGCCAGATAGATATGATTTATCCCATGCTGGTGGATGCCGTGCCGGCCGCTTTCCTGCCCGGGGTGGTCCAGACCCTGAAGGAGCGTACGTCAAACCTCTACAACGGCCACCTGGCTACCGGCCTGGTGGGTATTCCCGTCCTTACCGAATGGGTGACCAAGGCCGGCGAATGCGACTGGATGTACGGGATGCTCAAACAGCACGGCTATCCCGGTTATCTTTACATGTTGGACAACGGGGCAACCGGTACCTGGGAGCACTGGAACGGCCGGCGAAGCCGCCTGCACAATTGCTTCAATGGGATAGGCAGCTGGTTCTACCAGGCCCTGGGTGGCGTGGTGGCCCTGGAACCCGGGTACCGTCGCGTGCGTATCGAACCCCAGATTCCGGCCGGTCTGGACTGGGTGGAAGTAACCGTGCCCACCCCCTACGGTCCCATCACTGTGGAGCGACATGGTCAGGATGTCCGTTACACCGTTCCCCCCGGAGTAGCCGTGGAGGGAAACGACTGAATCATAGAGAATTACTGATATTCCTCCTACCTGGAATTCAGGGGAGGTGAATGCTTAAACTAGTGATTATGAACAGGTTATTCCCACACATGCTATTGGCTGCTTTCTTGCTGGCAGCCTGTTCCAGCCCGCCGGACCCGCTGCGGGAAGTGAACGTGTTCAACGGAACGGCGGCGGCCGGCAACACCTATCCCGGCGCTACGGTTCCGTACGGAGCCGTGCAACTGAGTCCGGACACGGACGCGGGACTGGTTTCCGGCTACCACTACGACCACAATACCATAATGGGATTCAGCCACACGCACCTTTCCGGGACCGGTTGTCCGGATTTCGGAGACTTTCAGGTTATGCCCGGTCTGAATGAGGTCAAGCCCATGGGGTTCACCCACGACAACGAGGAAGCCTCACCGGGCTACTACAAGGTGCAGCTGGAAAGCGTGGTGGCCGAACTGACCGCCTGGGAACATACCGGTTACCACCGCTACACCTTCAAGGTGCCGGGCAAGCGCATGATTATGGTGGATGCCACGTATTGCCAGGGGGGCTGGTGCACGCCCACGCAGGTTTCCCTTCGGGCGGAAGGCCAGGAAGTCCTGGGGCATCGCCGGGTGAACGGATGGGCCATTGACCGTGACATTTATCTATCGGCCGAATTCTCCGTGCCCTTCGTGAGTGCCCGGGAGGTGGAACCCGGCAAGATGCTTTTTACCTTCCCCGACGAGGTGGTGGAGGTTTGCCTGACGGCCGGCCTTTCCGGAACCGGCGAAGAAGGGGCCCGCAAAAACCGCCAGGCGGAGGCCATGGGGTTTGACGAGGCCCGCGCCCGCGCCGAGGCCCGCTGGGCACAGGCCCTGGGCACCATCCAGGTGAAAGGCGGCCCCACGGATGTGTTTTACACCTATTTTTACCACACCTTCCAGACGCCCAACCTCATTGACGACGTGGGCGGCCTGTACCGCAACCAGAGGGGCCGGAACGTGAAACTGGAGGGCGTGGATCACTTCTATTCCACCCTTTCCGTCTGGGATACCTTCCGCACCTGGCACCCGCTGCAGACCATCCTGAATCCCCAGCGGACAGGGGATATCGTGAACTCCCTGCTGGACGACTACGACTGCCTGGGTGAACTGCCCATCTGGCCGCTGGCCAGCTTTGAGACGGCCTGTATGATAGGGTATCACCCCGTTTCGGTCATTGCCGATGCATGGCTTCGCGGCATCCGAACCTTTGACGGCGAACGGGCCCTCAAGGCCATGATAGCCACATCCAACAAGCACAACGTTAACGCCTCCCAGCTGTACAACCAGTACGGCTGGATTCCGGCCGACCTCAAAATAGAAACGGTGTCCCAGACCTTGGAATTCGCCTATGACGACTGGTGCATAGCCCGCATGGCCGAGAGCCTGGGCTATCACGACGTGGCCGGCGAATATGACAGCCGGTCCCTGCGATACCGCGAACTCTTCGAGCCCGTCACCGGTTTTATGAGGGGGAAGAATGCCGACGGGTCCTGGGTGAGGGATTTCGACCCCCTGAAAGGCTCCCGTGACTACACCGAAGCCACCCCCTGGCAGTACCGTTTCTTCGTTCCCCACGACATGAGCGGCCTGGCCGCCCTTATGGGAGGGGAGGAACCCCTGCTGCAGGCGCTGGATTCGCTGTTTACCTTTACTCCGGAAGACCAGGCCTCCGTGCATCAGGACATAGGCGGCGTTGTGGGGCAGTACGCCCAGGGCAACGAGCCCGACCACAACTTCCCCTGGCTGTTTTACTGGACTCCGGAAGCCTCCCGTTCCCAGCAGGTGGTGCGCCAGGTGCTTACGGAAACCTATTCCGCAGCGCCCGACGGCATTTCCGGCAACGAGGACTGCGGCCAGATGAGCGCATGGTATGTGATGGCCTCCATCGGCCTGTATCCCGTATGTCCCGGCAGCGGCCAGTATCTGATGACCGCGCCCCTGTTCAAGGAAACGGTGATCCGACTGGGCAACGGAAAGACTTTGACCATCAAGGCCGACAAGCCCAAGTACCCGTACATTTCCAAGGTTTTCCTGAACGGGGAACCCGTGGAAGAACACTACCTTACCTACGATCAGATTATGCAGGGTGGCGTTCTCAGTTTCAGGCTGTCCCGCAAGCCCAGTTCTGAAAGGGATGCCCTGCCGCACCCGTATTCGCTTACGGAAGATCCTCCGGTGTGCCCTCCGTCCATCCAGGGCCAGCTGTTCCTGTTCAAGGACGAGACCCAGGTGAGCCTGGGCTGCAAAACACCCGGGGCATCCATCCATTACACTTTGGACGGGAGTGAGCCCACGGAAGAGAGTCCGCTGTATGAGGAGCCCTTCACCATTTCCGAGTCGGGCCCTATCCGCGCCCGGGCGTTCCGGAAAGGCATGCCGCCTTCGCCTTATGTGTCCCAGACGGCCCACAAGCTGTATTTCCATCCTTCGGCCGACAGGGAAGACCTGAAGCCGGGATGCCGCTACACCTATCACGAAGCCAATTTCACCATCCTTTCCCAGATAGAGAGCGATCCTCCCGAGGGCTCCGGCGTGATGCTGGAACCTTCCATTGCGGGTACCCGCCGGGAAGACCATTTTGCCTACACCTTCTTCGGCTATATCGATATTCCCATTACCGGAATATGGACTTTCGAGACCCGGAGCGACGACGGCAGCGCCCTGTATATTGACGGGGTGCGGGTGGTGAACAACGACGGATCCCACTCGGAAATATCGGCCTATGGCGAGATTCCGCTGGAGAAAGGCCTGCATCCCTTCAAGATCCTGTATTTCGAGGATTATGAAGGGGAAGCCTTCAGCTGGTACTGGTGCGCCCCCGGAACGGACGAATTCAAGTCCATCCCGCCGGCCTGCTTCTATCACAAGTAATTTTGATATTGAACGAAAAAACGCTAACTTTAAAAAATATACTATTAACCACTCAATTCTGAATATGAAACGGTCTTGTCTGCTTCTTTCCCTGATGCTCCTTCTGGGTGCCTGCGCCCCCAAGGTTGCGGAGGAAAACATTCCCCTTCCGGAACATCCCCGTCCGGACTTTGAACGTGCCCAATGGGTAAACCTTAACGGCTATTGGAACTTCGGCTTTGACCAGGACAACCTGGACCAGCGCATCCTGGTTCCCTTCCCCTGGGGCAGTGCCCTCTCGGAAGTGGAAGACAAGGGAGACATTGCCTGGTACGGCCGGGAAATCACCATTCCCCGCTCCTGGAAGGGAAAACGCGTGTTCCTGGTGGTGGGCGCATCGGACTGGAAAACCGAGGCCTGGCTGGACGGAGAAAGCCTGGGTTATAACGAAGGAGGCTACACTCCCTTCGAGTTTGAACTCAAGGACGTGAAGCCCGGCGCCACCTGCCAGCTGCTCCTGAAAGTGGACGATACCTACAGCGACGCCCACCTGTACGGCAAACAGGGCTACGGCAACGCCCGCGGAATTTGGCAGACGGTATATCTGGAGGCCCGTGGCTACAATTTCATCAAATCCCTGCACTTCACCCCGGACATCGATGCCTCTGCGGTGAAGGTGGACGTGGCGATGGACTATGCGGCCGAGGATTCCGGAACCTTCCGGCTGGCCTTCAACACCGGGGACCAGCCCACCTTCGAAGCCCCCATCGAGCCGGGCATGAAGGAGATGAGCTTTGTGCTGCCCCTCCAGAACCAGCACCTCTGGGACCTGGACGATCCTTTCCTGTACGAGGTAACGGCCTCCCTCCGCTCGGAGAACAAGGTGGTGGACCAGGTGAACAGCTACTTCGGCCAGCGCAAAGTGGGCGTGGCCAAGCTGCCCGGAACGGATTACAACTACGTAGCCCTGAATAACAAGCCTCTGTATCTGCAGCTTACGCTGGACCAGAGCTACCACCCGGAAGGCTTCTACACTTTCCCTTCGGACGAGTTCATGAGGAAAGAGATAGAGCTCTCCAAGAAGCTGGGCCTGAACGGAAACCGCGTGCATATCAAGGTGGAAGTGCCCCGCAAACTCTACTGGGCCGACAAACTGGGTCTCCTGATCATGGCCGATACCCCCAACTTCTGGGGGGAACCCAACGGGGAAGCCAGGGCCGACTGGGAGCACTGCATGCGCAACCAGGTGGAAAGGGACTACAACCATCCTTCCATCTTCGCCTGGGTGAACTTCAACGAGACCTGGGGCCTGAAGACAGGGGACGAATACTTGCCCGAAACCCAGGAATGGGTCCGGAGCATGTACCATCTGACCAAGGAGCTGGACCCTTCCCGTCTGGTTGAAGACAACTCGGCCTGCCTGAACGACCACGTGGAGACGGACATCAACTCCTGGCACGCCTACGTAAGGGGCTTCCTTTGGGACGAGAGGATTGACCAGTACGAACGCAATACCTATCCCGGCAGCAGCTTCAACTTCATAGGCGGCAACGTGCAGAACGGCGCTCCCATGATCAACAGCGAATGCGGTGACGTGTGGGGCTATGACGGCAGTTCCGGTGACGTGGACTTCACCTGGGACTACCATATTATGATGGATGCCTTCCGCCGCCATCCCGGTTGCGCAGGATGGCTGTATACGGAGCACCACGACGTAATCAACGAGTGGAACGGTTACGTCCAGTTTGACCGTACGCCCAAGTATGACGGCCTGGAAGACCTGGTCCCCGGCATGACCCTGGCCGATTTCCACAGCAAGTATTACATTTCTCCGGACCGTTACCTTTACAGCATTGTGCGGGGCGGGGAAGTGCTGGAAATCCCTTATGTGGCCTCCTTCATGACGGACGAGAATCCGGGTGCCCTTACCCTGGAGACCGAACTGGTGGGCTGGAATACCCTGGGCGACTTTGCTTCCTACAGCACGGATTCCCAGCCGGTAGCGTTTGAACCTTATCTGAACCGCCGCGCCGGTAAGGTGCGGGTGGTCATCCCCGAAGAGAAGGGCCTGTACCTTCTCCGCTATATCCTGAAAAAGGCCGACGGCACCGTGCTGCACCGCAACTTCACCACCTTCCGTGTGAAGCAGGGAACCGGTCCCGAGGGCGTGCGCACAGTCACCTTCCCGGTTAATTCCTATACCGCCCAGAAGTGGTCCAACGGCCAGTCCTCCGTATTGGACGGCCTCAAAGTGAACGGCTTTGGCAGCGGTTACTTCGAGTACAGGGTGGCCCTTCCCAAAGACCTGGATTTGAGCAAGGTGGCATCGGCCCAACTCATTTTCGAGGCTTCTTCCCGCCAGGTTCTGGGCAAGGATGTGGACGGCAACGACATCCAGGGCGATTTCATGCTGGGTGGCGGCACTGTGGACCACTGCAAGTCGCTCAATTCCTTCGCCATGACGGACGACGACCTCTGGCCTTCCTCCATTACCGTGAGCATAGAAGGTTACACCATTGGATCGGCCCAGCTCGCAGACTGCCCGGCCGACCATCGCGGCATCCTTTCCTGGGGCTCCCAGCCCAATGTCCGCCACATCCGGGAGGCCGGTTCCTACGGCCAGCTGGTGAAGGTGAACCTTCCTGTTCAGGATGCCGAGGGCATGAACCTGAGCACCGTTACAGTCCGCATTTCCGTCCCTTCCGGCAACGGCGGCCTGTCCCTCTTCGGCCAGGATTTCGGCCGATATCCCCTGGATCCCACGTTTGTCTTCAAAATGAAATAGACCATGCATAAGAAAGTATTTGTATGGGCGCTGGCCGCCCTTGCCCTGGTTTCCTGTGGAAAACAGGCCCCCTGCAACCAGGGAATCCTGACTGAACCCCTGGATAACGCTGCCTGGAATACCTCTGAATGGATTTCGGCCGTAGACGCTCCGGAGTATACCGCCCCCGTTTCCAAGAGTGCGGCCGGTTCCAGCTGGTTCCTCTCTGCGGTTACCAACGAAAAGAAGGTGAAAAAGGCGGTTTGGATGACGTCCGGCCTGGGCGTTTACGACCTCTTTGTTAACGGCAAGCTGGTGGGGAAGGAAGTGCTGAAGCCCGGCTTTACCCATGCCGCCAAAACCAAGCGTTCCTTTACCTACGACATTACGGACATCTTTGAGAAGGCGGCGGGCGCAGAGAATGTGCTTTCTGCCCAGGTGACCCCCGGCTGGTGGGCCGACAAGATTGTCTCCAACGGCGAATTCTGGCGTAAGAAATGCGCCTTCCGCGGCGTCCTGGAGCTTACTTATGCCGACGGTACCAAGGTACAGCTGGGTACCGATACCCAGAACTGGAAGGCCGGCATTGCAGGCCCCGTCAAGCGCGCCGGCATCTTTGACGGCGAGGAATACGACGCCCGCTGCCCCATGGGTTACGACACGCCTGAACTCCTGAAGACTCCTGAGGTGAATACCGAGTTTGAGGGTGAAATCCTGCCCACCGTTGGTGCCGAGATTTACCAGCGCACGGACATTACCCTGCGTCCGGTCAAGATCTATGTGTGGAAGAACGTTTCCGGGGCCGTGGAGTCCGAGAACAAGGATGAAGTGGAATACGGTAAGGTGGTGATTGAACGCGAGTACAAAGACGGCGACGTGATTGAACTGAACCCTGAAGAGAAGCTGGTGGTGGACTTCGGCCAGAATGCCGCCGCCGTACCTTCCTTTAAGTTTGCCGCCGCCGAAGGCACTTACCTGGTCTGCCGTCCTTCCGAGATTCTGAACGACGGCAATGGCGCCGAAAAGCGCGGCATGGACGGTCCCGAGGGCAGTACCCATCGCCGCAACCTCCGTGTGGAAGACAATGAAATCTGGCTCACCTACACCTTCGGCCAGGCCGATGGCTTTGTAGATTTTACCCCGCGCTGCTCGTTCTGGGGTTACCGCTACATTACGGTGACGGCCGACGCTCCCGTGCGGTTCCAGTCCATCGCTTCCGTTCCCGTCACTTCCATTGCCCAGAATCTGGAGATCGGCAAGATCGAGACCGGCAACGAGCTGGTTAACAAGCTCATTTCCAACACGTACTGGGGTCAGCTGTCCAACTACCTGTCCGTTCCTACAGACTGCCCGCAGCGCAACGAGCGCCTGGGCTGGATGGCCGACACGCAGGTGTTCACCGAGACAGGTACCTTCTTTGCCAATACCGATGGCTTCTTCCACAAATGGCTCCGCGACGTGCGTGACAGCCAGAGCGAGACCGGCGGCTATCCGGGCGTTTCGCCTTATGCCCAGTACGGCAACGAAATGATGCGCCTGGGCTGGGCCGATGCCGGTGTCATCGTTCCCTGGACGGTGTGGAAGCAGTTTGGCGACAACAGCCTGGTGGACGAGAGCTGGGAATCTATGGAGAAGTTCATGGCCCACGTGAACGAGACCCAATATGCCCACAAGGCGCTGGTCGATGAAAACCGCAATTACAACTGGGCCGACTGGCTGAGCTACGAAGCCCTGGAAAGCTGCAGCGGCCGTTTCAATGCGGATGCCGCCACGCGTGTCCAGTCCGAGCGTTACTGGGATTATCTGGGCGCATGCTACTGGGCTATGGATGCCGGCATGATGAAGGATATGGCCGCCGCCACCGGCCGCGACGCCGCCAAATATGAGGCCATGGAGGCCGCTGCCAAGGCCTACCTGAAGGAGCAGTTCCTCCAGGCCGACGGCTCCTTCCAGCTGGATATCCTCAATACCATGCAGACGCCGGCCCTGTTTGCCCTCAAACTCGGCCTGGTGGAAGGAGACGGCAAGGAAGCCATGCTGGCCCGCCTGAGAAAGAACTTCGAAGACCATGGCAACTGCCTGCAGACCGGTTTTCTGGGTACGTCCATCCTTATGGCTACCCTCACGGAGAACGGCATGGTGGACATGGCTTACGAGCTCCTCTTCCAGCGCAAGAACCCTAGCTGGCTGTATTCCGTGGACAACGGCGCCACCACCATCTGGGAACGCTGGAACAGCTATATGGTGGACAAAGGCATGGGCCCCAACGGCATGAACAGCTTCAACCATTACGCTTACGGTGCCGTGTGCGAATGGATCTGGGAAACCGCCGCCGGCATTGCCTGTGACGCATCGGCCCCCGGCTTCAAGACCATTATCATGAAGCCCGTTCCGGATAAGCGGCTGGGTTATGTGAAGGCCGAATACAAGAGCGCAGCCGGCCTCATCAAGAGCGCCTGGCGCTACGAGGGCGAAACCTGGGTGTGGGAATTCACCGTTCCCCAGGGTGCCAAGGCCTGCGTCACGCTTCCCGGCGAGACGGAGGTTAAAGAGTACGAAGCCGGCTCTTATGTAATCAAGAAGTAGGGAAGGTTATTTCCTTCCCTGGGTGGAGGCGCGATACTCCTGCGGCGTCATGCCCGTGATGCGACGGAAGGCTGTAAAAAAGTAGTCTTCGTTCTCGTAGCCCATTTCATAGGCTATCTCCTTCACGGGCCGGCTACTGTTGGTGAGCGCCTCCTTCACTTTACCCATGCGTACCTGCTGGATGTATTTGGCAGGGGACAGGCCGGTGTATTCCTTGAAGATGCGCCGGAAATTGGAGTAGCCCATACATAGCTGATGCGCAACCTCCTCCGGGTTGATGGTCCGGTAATTCTCCGCTATGAGGATCTTGGCGCGGTTCATGTGGTCGGCCACTTCGGAGAGGGCCGTATTCTTGCCGTAGAACCAGGCCAGGCCCAGAAGATGGGAAACTATGCCTCCCAGCCGCTGCTGGAAGCCCGAATGCTGGGCCGATGCCGTCTCGATGGCGTCCTCGTACAGCTCCACAATGTCGCTGTGCAGACCCGTCTGCCAGATGGGCTTGGTTTTGGAAAAGAAGCCGTCCCGCACCCAGGCGTCCATCTGGGAACTCTCAAAACCAATCCAGTACTCTTTCCAGCCCGTCTCTTCCAAGGGACGGTAGGTGTGCCATTCTCCTGGGAAAAGGAGCATAAAGCAACCCTGTGCAACGGGTACCTGGTGCTGGAGACTGGTGCTCCGGAACCGGCCCTGCCCCTTGGTGATGTACAGGAGCTGGTATTCCTGCAGAATGCGTCCCCTTTCCTCGGAAAACAAGTAACGCGAAGGATGGTTTCCCGGCGGATACGGCTCCCCGGGCCCCACCTCCTGGAAGCCCACGGAATGCACGGCCGTGCCCCAGAGCAAATCGGCCGGGGAGGCTACCAGGTATTTGAGGTGAAGGGCGTTGTTCATGTCAATAGACGAGTTTTTCCAATACTACAGGCCCCATGAGACCGGAAGGCGTGAGGGGAGAGTTGGCCTGGTAGAAGGGAATGGCGGTGTGGGTGAGCTTGGTAGCGTCGGGCTGTGCGTCTCCAATGAGTCGGTTGGGCCAGGTGTTCACCACCTTTATGGTGAGGGTGTGCTTCCCGGGCTTCAGCTGTCCTGCCCACTGGACTTTGTACGGGGCTTTCCAGAGGAATTCCACGTGCTCGCCGTCCACGAATACATCGGCCATCTGACCCACGTTGCCCAGGTCGATGGACAGACCGTCGGCCTTTTCCTTCTTGCCCAAGGTAAAGGTATTGGTGTAGGTGGCGGTGCCGGAGAAGTACTTTACGGCAGGCTCCTCAGATTCGGTGAAGGAAGCCAGAGCAGCATAGCTGCGGCTGCCTTCCGGGGCGCCAAGGCCTTCGAAAGTCACGTTCCAGGGGCCGTCCAGCTTTACGTTGCCGACGGTCTTGGGAGCCATGTATTCCGGAGCAGGCGTGCCGTTTTTGTCGAACACCAGGAATAGGGCCTGGTTGGGCTCCAGCTGCAGCACTCCGTCTTTCCAGACGCCGGGAACGGCCTTACCGTTTTCCGGATTCAGAACCGTGCATACCCCTTCGGCGTTGCGGAGGTTGAGCTTGGGACTGGCGGGAGCATCCGAGAAGTTGCGTACCCAGTAAATCTGGCGGTCTCCGTCGGTGCGGTGGACATACTTGATGTCCGTGGGCCAGGCATACTGGAAATCGGGAGCAACTGTGGCTGCCAGCAGGCGGGAGAGTTGTCCCGTGTGCACGTTGGGGCGTCCGGCGCCCCAGATATCGGCCACAAGGGCGTCAAACTCGGCCTGACAGTCCTTGAGCCCGGCGGGCTTTACAGGCTTCTGACCGCAGATGACGGCGCCTGCCCTGGCCAGTTCGGAAAGCTTGCGCAGCACTTCGATGCTCATGACCTGGCAATGCTCTCCCAGCGCCAGTACCTTGTATTCCATACCGGAAGGAGTGACCAGCGCGCCGTCCTTTACAGAGACTACATTCAGCAAGCCGTAAGGGTTGATGAAGTCGTAGGCATATTCCTTGGGAACCTCCGGAAGCTCATGACCGTAGATGCCGGCGATGTTGGTATCTTCACCGTAGTACCAGAGCACGTCGGCCACATAATGGCCCCTCTGAAGCATGTAGCAACTGCGGGAGAGGTAATCGGCCCAGTACTTGGCGTAGGGGGCCCAGGTGTCGTGGCGGTTGAACCACTGGCCGAAAATGAGCAGGCCCAGGCCCGGCTTGTGGGCGTCGGAAGGCTGGTGCGCGCTCTCGTGGATGACAAAGCGGGTGATGCCGCTGGACATAGCTACGTCGGCCATATATTTGAGGTTGCCGGGATAGTAGCTGTAGGCGTTTCCGCCCATGCCGGCGGCGGTAAACGATTCTGCCGCAGCGATGTTCTGTCCGTATACGTGGGCTACGGAAGCCGATTCGCGGATGTCGGCCTGGGCCATTTCCAGGGTGGAGCCGCCGCCGGTTCCGGGAATCCAGAAGGCGCTCATGGGCACGGCGGCCGTCATCTTGATGTCCATGCCGTCGCCCACGTACACGCGGCCGTTTTCATGGCTTTCCGTGTAGCGGCCCTTCATGCCATATTCTTTGGCTATGTCGTTGATGCGGGAATAATTGGCGGCGAAGAGTTCGCCGATGGTTTCGCGCCAGTCAAAGAGGAACTTTTCCGAGGCGTCGCTGCTTTGGACAATCTCGCCGGTAAGGACAGGCAACCAGGGGACGAGGTCGTATCCGCGTCGGGCCTTGAATTCGGCCGGAAGGGTTTTGGTCCAGGTCATCTGTTCAGCCTCGTAACTGTCGGTAAGGATGTACTGGATGCCCCGTTGGCCCACCAGGCCGCCGGCCGCCTCTTTGTACATGTCCATGAACTGGCGGAAATAGTCCAACCAGGCCTCTTTGTCCAGCTTGTCAACTTCCAGGCCGGTGGCTTCCGGCGGGGCGGGATGATTCTGCTTGCCGGTGAGGGAAGCACCGAAACGGTAGATGCGCCAGGTGCCGGCGGGAACCTGCCAGTTGAGCACACCGTTCTTTACCTGGGCGGTAAGGTCTATGGTCTCCAGCACCGGGGTGTCCGTGGCGGGGGTGGGGTTGTCCATAAGGTCGTGCGGGGCGGCGAAACCGGCCTTTTCCTCGGCATGGTTTACGCGCGTGACGGTGTGCAGGACGAATTCATGGATGGACGTTCCCGCGGGGGCAGGTCTGTTGACGCCGAAAGCGGCATAGCTGCGGTCGGCCACGGGGTTGGCCACATACAGGCGGAAATACTTTGCCGTAGTGACGGGAATGTCAATGGTCTGCTGGGCAACGGAGCCGGAGGGAATATGGCAGACATCCTTCCAGAGGACGCCGTCCTGGCTGCATTG
Organism: Bacteroidales bacterium; assembly: GCA_017617475.1. Next base: position 3,351 of record JAFZWC010000056.1, on the reverse strand, counting down.
GAAGAAGTTTTCGAAGGAGGGCATGCCGGCATCCCACTGGCTGCGGACGGGACCCCCTACCAGGGTGAGGGCCTTTACGGTGACCGCTTCGGGGAAACTGTACTGGATCCAGGCATGGGTGCCGGCCGGGTTGGCCTTGAGCTGGGCGCCGTTGGACAAATTGCCGTCCGTGAGCTGCTCTACAGTGAAATCTCCACCGCTCGTGGTCACTTGGGCTCCCAGTTGCGCAAGGGTTTTTTCGGCCTCGGGGACGCGGATGGCTACTACCGCCACATCCTGATACCAGGGCTGTATACTGGCGGCGGAACCGGAGAAGTTGACTCCGCTCTCACCTGCATTCTGGAATTTTCCGATGGTGGTATATGGCTCCGGCAGGGTAATCTGCTGCGGCTTTTTGGCTTTGGGATTCCCCGTTACTTCAACGGTGCGCCAGGTGAGCTTCTTCATGGCATTCTCCGGTTTTACCCAGGGACCGCCTGTGGAGCTCCAGCCCGGGGCCGAAGCAATGGCTACTTCCATGCCCAGCTGGTCGGCATAACTGATGGCATAGCGGAAGGCGTCTTTCCATCCCTCTTGCATGTAGGGGAGGCGTTCCACGATGGGCTGGGCACCGGCCATCATGCTACCGCCGGCGTCGAACTGCTGGAACCCGCCGATGCCGGTGGCTTTCATCCAGTCCAGATCGGCCTTGATGCCTTCCTTGGAGATGTTTGAGTCCATCCAGTGCCACCAGACGCGGATACGTGCATCCTGGGGCGGATTCTGGAAGGAAGTCATGTAATCCTGGGCAATAGCCTGGACGCCAAGCAGGCATCCGGCCAACAGAAGGAGGGAATGTTTGCGCATATTGTGAATTTTGTCAGTTAGTCTGCTGCAAAGATACGCGATTATATTCGAATATTCCCGTTCTTTTTGGCAAATGGACTATGATTTTTGACAAGCTTGTTTGAGATACTCGCTGGGAGAACTGCCAAAATGCTTTTTAAATTCGCGCGTGAAATTGGCAGGAGAGGAGGCTCCCACCTGGTCTGCAACTTCTGAAATGGTATACTGGCCGCTTCTGAGAAGCTCTGCTGCACGGTTCATCCGGTACTGGCCCATGTACTGCTGCGGAGTCTGGCCGGTAAGGGCTTTCATTTTTGCGTATAGGCTGCTGTAACTCACGGCTACGGCCGATGCCAGGGCATCCACGTTGAACTCTACGTCGTCCAGATGCTCTTCAACGGTACCCAGCACTTTTTCCAGGAAGCGTTTTTCCTGGGGATTCAGTCCGCTTTCTTCTTCCGTGACCTCTTGCAGGCTCTCCGTGGTGAGGTTTCTCACGCGCTCCTGGAGCTTTTCCCGGTTCTGGAGCAGACTCCGGATTTCGGCCAGGAGGATGTCGGGGTCGAAGGGCTTTGGAATGTAGGCGTCGGCGCCAATGTCCAGTCCTTTGACGTGACTGGCCTTGTCGGTCTTGGCGGTGAGCAGAATCACCGGAATGTGCCGCCAGTCTTCGTTTTCCTTGATTTCCCGGCACAGGGCATATCCGTCTTTGCGGGGCATCATGACGTCGCTGAGCACCAGGTCCGGTGTGGAGATGCGGAGGGTGTCCACGGCCACCTCCCCGTCCGGAGCTACCTGCACATTATAGTGAGGAGAGAGCAGGTATTGCAGGTACAGCCGCACTTCCAGATTGTCTTCCACCACCAGCACGGTACGGGCGTTTTCGTTGTGCATAATGGAAGGCAAATCTTGCGTGAGCAGCTGCGAAGATGCGTTTTTGGTGAGCTTTTCCTCGGGAGAATAGGCATCGGCCGATGTGGGAATCTCCAAGGTGAAAACGGACCCGCCGCCCGGGGCCGGCGCATACGAAATCCCGCCCTTGTGCAGCTGCGCCAGATGCTGGGCATAATGCAGGCCAATCCCGCTGCCTTCGGCCTCCTGCACGCCCAGGCGGTCGAAGCGGTCGAAGATCTGGGCCCGTTTTTCCTCCGGGATGCCGATGCCGTCGTCCTGGACGCTGATGCGCGCCGTGCCGCCCTCCTGGACCAGACCGATGCGGATGTGCCCGTGTTCGGGGGTATATTTGACGGCATTGCTCACCAGGTTCATGAAAATCTTCATCACCTTGTCATCGTCGCTCCAGCAGATGTCTTCCCGGGGAATGTCCAGCTGGACGTTCAGGTCTTTCTCGGAAAAGGCGTAGCGCATGTTCTCCGTGAGACGGTTGAGAAGGAGCGAAAGGTCGTTCTCAGACACCTTCAAGACCTCGGTGTTTCGGGTAACGCTGGTGGTGAGAATCTGGTCCGTGAGCGCCCGGAGGTTGCGGGAGGCGTTCTGGATCAGTTTCACCAGGTCCTGTCCCCGTTCGCTCAGGCCCGTTTCTTCCGACAATTGCTGCGCCGGACCGTACACCATGGTGAGGGGGGTCTTGAATTCATGGGCCAGGTTGGTAACGAGGTCTATGTGCGACTGCTGCAGGGCTTCCCGTTCCTCACTCAGGCGCATTTTGCGCCGATTCTCCTGGTAGCGTTCCCACAGGTATAAGCCTAATAGAATCAGGCCGATTCCAAAGAACCAATACAGGCCTTTGGCGAAGGGAGTGGCATAGAATGGCGCCCGGATATAAACGGGCAGCACTGCTTCCTGGCTCCACTCTCCGTTGAGCAGGCGCGCCTTCACGCGGAAGGTGTAGCTGCCGGGCTTGAGGCCGGAATAACTGCGGGAGACCTGGTTGGTAGGGGCCCATTCATCTTCCAGTCCGTCCAGCCGGCAGGCGTAATTGACCAGGTTAACATTGTCGAAACTGATGCCGGCATAATAGAAGGAAACATCGTCCTGGTCGGGCTCCAGGTAAAGCTTTTCGGGGATTTCGGTCAGGTTATCCGTATTTATAGAAACCAGTTGGATGGAGACCGGCGGCACCTCTCCTTTGGTGAAGGGGGTGGAGAGGTCTATACGGGTGAGTCCGTCCATCCCGCCCACGAAAAGGCGGTTTTGCGCAATGGCACTGCAGCCGGCGCTGTAGTTGCGGTACGTCAGGTATGCCTCGTCGGCAAAAGTGGTGATATCCAGCGAAGACGGATCCAGGTGGGCGATCAGTTTTTCACTGTATACCCAGATTCCACCGTCCGGTCCTTCCTGCAAGCCCATGATGCTGCGGAGCATAAGGCCGTTATTCTGGCTGATATGTTCAAATCGGCCCTCCGAAGGCAGGAAGTGATACAAACCGGAATTCCGGGTGCCATACCAGCGGCTGCCGTCCCGGGCGGCAAGGATACAGGTGGGGACAATGTGGTCCGGTAAATCCTCCGGAACAAAGCGGTGGTCTTCCGTATACTGGTACCAGTCTCCCTCCGTGCTGCCTAT
>JAFZWC010000055.1 GCA_017617475.1 Bacteroidales bacterium | reverse complement strand
GCAATGGCCGATATGGCCATGTTGCTAAGGACCAGCACAAACAGCGTGGCCAGACCCATGGAAAGGCCGTTGATGGCACTGGTGGTGGTGGCCAGCGTGGGGCACATGCCCAGCAGGAGCACAAAGGTGGGGTTGTTCTTGACCAACCCGTCGGTAATCATTTTGAATTTACTCATAACTTCATCCTCCTTAATTGTTTTGTTCAACAGATTCTTCGCTATCGCTCAGAATGACAGTATTGTCATCCTGAGGAGCCGAAGGCGACGAAGGATCTCCGAGCAGAGCAAACACCTTCAACGCATTCTCCACGGCCAGGGTGTAGGCGCGGGAGGTGATGGTGGAAGCGGTTATGGCGTCCACGTCACCGCCGTCCTTCTTTACGGAGAGTTTCTTGATGGCGGGGTTGAAGCCCTTCCACTGGCCCATGAACTTGGCGTCGGTGGTGCACTTGGCACCCAGGCCGGGCGTCTCGGAATGGGACAGGACGGAAGTGTTGTACACTACGCCGTCGGGGGTGATGCCCACGATGAGGCTCAGCGGGCCGCCGAAGCCCACCACGGTGGACTCCACGGCATAACCCACCAGGGTTTCGCCGTCGGTAGCCTTGTAGTAATGATCGGCCTCGTTGTACTCTACGGCCGCGAAGTGAGGCAGCACCTGGGAGATGGCCTGTTCGGTCTTGGCCGCGGCCGCCTTGTCAATGGATTCCTTGGTAAGGGCGTAGGCGCCTCCCAGCAAGCCCGAGCAGAGCAGGCAGGTGAGGCCCAGGACCAGAACCATGTTGGTAAGATTGGATTTTGCCGCCATAGTTAGTTCCTCCCGAATTTTTTCTGTTTGAACCACATGTTAAGCAGCGGCACCACAGAGTTCATGATAAGGATGGCGAAGGAAACGCCTTCCGGATAAGAGCCGAAGTAACGGATCATCATGGTGAGGAAGCCGATGCCCACGCCGAAGACAATGCCGCCCTTCACGCTCATGGGACTGGTCACATAGTCAGTGGCCATGAAGCAGGCACCCAGGACCAGACCGCCGGTGAGCAGGTTGAACACAGGGTCCGTGAAGCGGGCCGGATTGATGCCCCAGAAGATGAGGGACGTCAGGGCCACGGTGGCAAAGATGGTGAGGGTAATCCAAGGCTTGATGACCTTGCGGATGCACAGGTACACGAAGCCGGCCAGCAGGGCCAGGGCGCAAACCTCACCGGCACTGCCGCCCAGATTGGCGAACAGAAGGTCTTTGTAACTGTAGGCCGATGTGAGCTCCTGCACGGTAGAACCCTGCATGAGGCCTTCCTGGATGGCACCGAGGGGGGTGGGGCCGGAAACGGCATCCACAACACCCTGGGGAGCGCCCCAGGTGGTCATGTAAGTGGGGAAGGAAACCAGCAGGAACACGCGGCCCACCAGAGCGGGGTTCCAGATATTCTGGCCGATGCCGCCGAAAGTCATCTTGGCCACGCCGATGGCTACTATGGAGCCAATCACGATAACCCACCAAGGAGTGGTGTAGGGCACGTTCAGGGCCAGCAGCATACCGGTAATCACAGCCGACATGTCGCCGATGGTGGACGGCTTCTTGAGCATGTATTTGGTAATGGCCCATTCCAGCAGCACGCAGGAGGCCACGCTCACGGCCATGACCACCATTTCCCTCCATCCGTAGAACACGAAGGAGCAGATGACGGCCGGCAGCAGCGCAATCACCACATCCGTCATCAGGGACTTGGTGGAGTCCTTGGAGTGGATATGGGGAGAGGGTGAAACTAATAACTTATTCATAGTCTTAATTCTTCTTTTGAGATACGCTCGCTTCGCTCGGTATGACAGAGGCAGCCTTGGCGGCTTCGGCGGCGGCTTTGGCGGCGGCGGCTCGGGCGCGGATAGCGCTGAGCACGAAGCCCTTGCCTACGCGGATGTTGTCCAGCAGCGGAATGTGGGCGGGGCAGGAATACAGGCAGCAGCCGCACTCGATGCAGTCCTGGGCGGCGTTGGCCTCGCAGGCGTCCCAATCGGCATTCTTGGAGAGCTTGTTCAGAAGGAACGGCTCCAGGCCCATGGGGCAGGCATCGGCACATTTGCCGCAGCGGATGCAGTTGGTCTCGGGGGCGCGCTTGGTCTGCTTCTCGGTAAGGAAAAGCAGGGCGCCGGTGCCCTTGACGGTGGCGGCATCCAGGTTGGCCACGGCGCGGCCCATCATGGGACCGCCGCTGATGATCTTGGCCGCATCCTCGGGTACTCCACCCAAATAATCTACAATATAACGCAGGGGCGTGCCCACGCGCACCAGCAGGTTGGCCTGCTTGGGGAAGCACTCGCCCGTTACGGTTACGGAGTTGTCTACGATGGGCTTGTTCTTCTGAACAGCGTCGTACACGGCCAGGGCAGTTGCTACGTTCTGCACAACAGCGCCTACGCTGATGGGCAGGGCGCCGGAACCTACCTGACGGTGCATCACAGCGTCGATGAGCTGCTTTTCACCGCCCTGCGGGTACATCATCTTCATCACCATCACGTCAATGCCGCTGAAGCCCAGCTTGGCAATGACTTCCTTGATGTGGGCAATAGCCTCGGGCTTGTTCTCCTCAATGGCGATGGTGCAGGGAACGTCGCCCATGGCCTTCTTGAGGAGGGCGGCGCCCACCACCACCTGCTCGCCCTTCTCCAGGAGGGTGCGGAAGTCGGAGGTGAGGTAAGGCTCGCACTCGCAGCCGTTGATGATAACACGCTCGCACTTGGAGCCCGGAGGCGGGCTCAGCTTCACGTGCGTGGGGAAGGTGGCGCCACCCAAACCCACAACGCCGCCCAGCTTAATCTTCTCCACGATGGCCTTGGGGTCATCGGGGATGGTGGTGACCAGGGTGTCGGTGGTGTCAATGCCGTCGGCCCACTCGTCGCCTTCCACAGCAATCTCAATGTGGGTGGTGGCGCGGCCGGCCAGGTCGGCCCTGGGGGCTATGGATTTGACGGTTCCGCTCACGGAGGAGTGAATGAAGGCGCCCACGAAACCGCCGGGTTCGGCAATCACCTGGCCTACCTTCACTTTGTCGCCCACGGCCACGCAGGGCACGGAAGGGGCGCCGATGTGCTGGGACACGCCAATATATACGGTGGGAGCAATGGGAAGCGGGGTAATGGCGCATTCCCGGGAAATCTTGTTGTCGTGCGGGTGTACACCGCCGATACTGAATGTATTCTTACTCATCTTTCTTCTCCTCCTTCACTTTAGCGGCAGCAGGTGCTGCTGCCGGAGCATCGGCCTTATTATTAGCGGAGGCAGCAGCTTCTGCAGCCGCTTTCTGCTGACGGGCCTTGATTCGCTCCTTGATGGCGTCTTTGTCCAGGGGCTTGGGGAAGTTCACGCCGTGGATGGCGCCGGTGGGGCACATGGCCTCGCACTCGCGGCAGAGCTTGCACTTGGCGGGGTCGATGTAGGCCACATTGCCTTCAACGGTGATGGCGTCATGGGTGCAGGTCTTGGCGCAGATGCCGCAGCCGATGCAGGCGCTGGCGCAGGCCTTCTTGGCCACGGGGCCCTTGTCCTTGTTGATGCAGCTCACGTACATGCGCATGCCGCGAGGGCCCTTGGGACGGAGTTCGATGATGCGCTTGGGGCAGGCCTTCACGCAGGCGCCGCAGGCAGTGCACTTCTCCTGGTCCACCACCGGCAGGCCGGTAGCAGGATCCATGGACAGGGCGCCGAACTGGCAGGCGTTCACGCAGTCGCCGCAACCCAGGCAGCCGAAGGAGCAGCCGGTGTCGCCGGTGTACAGGAGCGATTTCACGTAGCACGAGGCGTAGCCGTCGTACTGGTTCACCTTGGGACGGGCCTCGCAGGTGCCGTTGCAACGGACCACAGCCACCATGGGGGCTTTCTCCGTTACCTCGTAACCCAGGATGGCCGCCACCTTGGCCATGGTGTCGTTGCCGCCCACCGGACAGTAGTTGTTGTCCAGGTTGGGGGCTTTCACCGCGGCCTCGGCAAACGCACGGCAGCCGGCGAAGCCGCAGCCGCCGCAGTTGGCGCCGGGCATCACCTTCTCCACCTCATCAATGCGCGGATCCTCCTCCACCTTGAACTTCTGGGCTACCAAGTAGAGCACCAGAGCCAGCACAAGGCCCAGGACGGTCACTACCGCAATGGTCCAAATGATGATGTTTACCATAAGATATCTTTATATTGTTGTTATAATATTCTTTCTGTCATCCCGAGCGAAGCGAGAGGATCTCATTGAGATACACTCGGCCCTTCGGGCCTCGGTATGACAATACTATTTTATAGTGAAAACATATTCATTCCTTAGTTTATTCCGGAACAAGTATAGGCCAATGTAGTATAGGCCGATGGCGCCGAGGCCCGCAGAGGCCGCAGGGATTTCGGGGGCACCCAGGGCCATTAGGCCCAGGACGGTGCCCAGGAGGATTACCAGCGGAATGGCATAGCAGAGCCAGACGGCCTTCATGCCCATGGAGGCCTTGAGGAGCACTTCCACCTGGTCTCCCACGTTGCGGAAGGCGTAGGGGTCGGTGGGCACTTCCACCGTCTTTTCGGCCAGATCGGCCATGCCGCACAGGCCTGCCGCGTGGCATTCCCCGCAGGCGGCGTGCTGCAGAATGGATACGGTGGTAACCTGAGGGGTTATCCGTACTATCTTTCCAATATGACTAACGTTTTCGCCCATCGGTCCATGCGTCAAAAGGGTTCTTGAGGCCGCTCCAGCCGGAAAGCCAGGCCTGTACGGCTCCCACTTTGAGGGGCACCTTGGCAGCCACCGGGATGCGGTTGCCGTCGGCCGATATCCAGAGGTGCAAGTCCTCGTCTCCGTCAAAGAGGGCGCCCTGCACCACCGAACAGGAAAGGTGCCAGGCATTCATTCGGCCCTGCTTGCGGATCTTGATGTTTTCCATGCCGTTGGCGTGGATGTATACGTCAAAGACGTTGTCGTCAATGGCGAAACGCACCTTGGTTACGGCGCCTTTCTGGTAGGCCGAAGGGTCAAGCCGGCGGATGTGGTACAGCAGGGCTATGAGGTCGTACTCCCCATCCTTGATGGGAATTTCCAACCTCTGGGGGCCTTTGTTCTCGAAGGTGACGTCGGCCTCTATCTTTCCCTCTTCCCAGTTGTAGTTGTATTCGTTGGAGGCGGTGTAGCCGCCCTCGTAGGTGCTGCGGGTAAAACGCAAGGGGCGCAGGTCCTTTACCCGCACCCAGCTCTGGAGGTCTTCCCTTATTTTGTAAATACGGTCGAAGAACGGGACCGTCCAGGCTTTGCAGCCCAGGTGGTACACCCTGTCTCCATCAAAGCGGAGGGAATCTATCTGCAGGCGTGCCGTACCCACTTCTTTGTTGATGGCGCCCCATTTGAACATGACCGAGAGGGTGACGGTTTCACCGTTTCGGAAGGGGTAGTTCTCCTGTGCCAGGGAGAGCTGGGCTGCCAGGCAGAGGCTTAGTATGAGAATCCACCTGCGCACGGGCTAGAAATCCTGCTGGTCTTCGAAGTTGTAGTTTCCCTGCGGGCCGGGCTCGTTGGCGGCGCTGGCCACAGGGCCCTGCTGGGCATAGACATCCAGGCTCTGGTCCGGCTCTATGAACTTGACCTGGTTGGCCTTGTACTTCATTTCAATGTCGCAGACCTCACCGTTACGGTGCTTCGCTATTACGATGTATGCCTTCTCGCGGTCTTCCGGATTCTCGGACATGCCCACGAAGTCCGGACGGTGGATGAAGATGACCATATCGGCATCCTGCTCAATGGAACCGGATTCGCGGAGGTCGCTCAGCTGGGGTTTGCCCGTGCCGCCTGTGCGCTGAACCGCATTACGGGACAGCTGGGACAGGGCTATGATGGGGATGTTGAGTTCTTTGGCGGTGGCCTTGAGGGTACGGGAAATGGCGGCCACTTCCTGTTCGCGCAGGCCTCTCAGCTCCACGGGGCCCTGCATGAGCTGGAGGTAGTCCACCACTATCAGGCGCACGCCCTTCTGCTTTACCAGGCGCTTGGCCTTGGTGCGGAATTCCATGATGGGAATGCCGGGGGTGTCGTCTATGTACAGGGGAGCCTTGGCCAGGCGCTTGAGGGTGTCTTCCAACTGCACCCATTCGTACTGCTCCAGCTTTACACCGCCCTTGATCTTTTCTCCGGAGAGACCGCTCTCGGTGGTGATGAGGCGCTTGCCCAGCTGGTCGGCACTCATTTCCAGGGAGAAGACGGCTACGGGCATGTTGCTCTCTACCGCCGCGTTGCGGGCAATATTGAGGGCGAAAGCCGTCTTACCCACAGACGGACGGGCGGCCAGGATAATGAGGTCGCTCTTTTGCCAGCCCTGGGTGACACGGTCAATGGACGGATAGCCGGAGGGGACGCCCGAAAGGCCCGTGGTGTTTTGCAGTTCCTGCAGGTTGTCCAGCACGCTGTTGATGATGGAGCCGATGTCCTGGACATCCCTCTTCACGTTGTTCTGAATGGCCGCAAACACCTTGGTCTGGGCGTTGTCAATGAGGTCGTCCACGTTGGTGGACTCGTCAAAGGACTGTTTCAGAATCTCGTACGAGGCGGTGATGAGGTCCCGCTGGATGGTTTTCTGCTTGAGGATTTTGATGTAGTACTCTATGTGGGCGGCGGCGGCGATGTTCTGCGACAGGCCGGCCAGCACCACAGGACCGCCCACGGCCTCCAGGTTGCCCTTGGAACGGAGCTTTTCGCTCACGGTGACCAGGTCGATGGAGACGTGTTCGTTCACCAGTTCGGCCATGGCCTCGAAGATCATGCGGTGCTGCGGGTCGTAGAAACACGACGCCGAGAGCTCCTCCATAGATTCGTCTATGGTGGCGGGTTCTACCAGCATGGCGCCCAGCACGGCCTCCTCCACGTCCAGGGCCTGCGGGGGTTTGTTCCCCATGAGGGTCTCCAGATTGAGGGGCTCTGCCGGGCGGCGGTTCTTGCGAGGGCTTTCGGCCATTACGGGACTACTGTTCGAAATCCGGGTTGATGATGATGCGGCCGCAGTGCTCGCAGATGATGAGCTTGCGGTTGGAGGCAATCTCTACGCGCCGCTGGGGAGTGATGGTATTGAAGCATCCTCCGCAGGAGTCGCCGTTGTAGATGCCTACCACGGCCAGGTGGTTGTGCACGCTCTCGCGGATGCGCTCGTAGGCGCTCATGGTGCGGGCGTCGATCTTGGCGGCGCATTCCTCGCGGCGGGCGCGGAGCACAGCCTCTTCCTTAGCGGTTTCTTCAACGATGTTCTCCAGTTCTTCCTTCTTGGCCTTGAGGTCTTCCTGGCGGATGGTCAGGCGGTCCTTGAGCTCGTCGGCCTCGGACTTCTTGGCGCCGATCTCGAAGCGGGTGTCGTTGATGGTTTTCTCGTCAATCTGGCGCAGGAGCTCCTGGTTTTCGATTTCCTTGTTCAGGGAATCGTACTCGCGGGAATTGGCGATGGTTTCCAGCTGGCGCTGGTATTTCTCGATGATGCTCTCGTGCTCGGAGATGGAGAGTTTAGCATCGGCGATGTTTCTGTTGAGCTGGTCTACCACGGCGGAAAGGGCGGCGCTGCGCTCCTTGAGGGTGGAAATTTCTTCTTCCAGGGCCGCTACCTCTGCCGGCAGTTCGCCACGAAGCTGGAGAATCTTGTCAATCTCGGAATCCGCAGCCTGGAGCTGGTAGAGGGTCTTGAGCTTTTCCTCCACGGGCATATCGGAATCGGCGAAACTTTTCTGCAGCGACACAAAAGTTTCCCTGTTGTCGATGGGGGCCTCCACTTTCTTGGCGGCGGTGGGTTTTTTGGTTGTTGCCATATTCTAATTACTGATTAATTACAAACCAAAGTAGTGGACAGGGTTGCTCCTGCCCATGTTGGCACTTTTGTAGCTTGCAAAGGTAGGAAATTTTTTCCGTAATTCGGCCAGAAATATGTCTACAATCTCCACTTCGCTCTCAAAATGGCCTATATCCATGACCATGAAGCCCTCGGGGGTGAAGAAATTGTGATAGGAAATATCGGCCGTGATGTACAGCTGGGCACCTTTGGCCATGGCCAACTGGATTTCCCCTCCGCCGCTGCCGCCCAGGACGGCCACCTTGCTGATGGGCGTTTCCAAGGGCCTGGAACTGCGGATTACACCCAGGTTAAAACGCTCTTTCACATAGGCCAGGGCCTCTTTTCCCGTCATGGGCTTTTCGAATTCGCCGATGCAGCCCAGGCCCACGGTTCCGTCTTCTTCCGGCACCATGATGCCGATGTTCTTGAGGCCCAGACGGCGGGCCATGGCGCCGCTCACGCCGGCTATGACCTTGTCGGCCGTGGTGTGGGCGGCATAAACGGCTACGCCGGAGCGCACGGCCTGCATGATGGCGGCGCCCACGGGGTCTTTGCTGTCTATGCGCTTGATGCCCTTGAAGATGAGCGGATGATGGGTAACCACCAGGTCGCAGCCCTTTTCTACGGCTTCCTTAATGAGTTCCGGCGTGCAGTCGAAGCCCACCATGACTCCGTGCACTTCGTCTTCCGGGCTGCCGATGATGAGGCCGCTGTTGTCCCAGCTTTCCTGAATGCGGAGCGGGGCAAACACCTCCAGCGCCGCGGTAATGTCGCCTATTTTCATAACGCTTTGCGTACTTGGACCAGTTCTTCGCGAATGCCCTTGAGAATGCCGATGGCCTTCACGCGTTTGTCCACGCTGCGACGGTCCTCGGTGAGGCGCTGCTTGGTACCCTCCAGCGTGAGGCCCTGGTTCTTAAGCAGATACTGCACCTGCTTGAGGGTTTCCACGTCTTCCGGATGGTACAGCCGGTTCCCCTTGGCGTTGCGCTGGGGTTTGATGAACTTCTCAAAGTAGTTACTCCAGTAGCGTACGGCCGAGGCGTTCTCCCCCAGCATTTCCGCCACTTCACCCATTGTGTAGATTAGTTTAGCCATAACCTTACAAAGTTAGCAAAAATATATGACAAAACAGGTCAACTGGAGATCCTTCGTCGCAATGCTCCTCAGGATGACAATTTCTTGTCATTTTGGGTCCTCTTGTCATTCTGAGCGTAGCGAAGAATCTGTGGTTTACAGATCCTTCGGCCCAAGGGCCTCAGGATGACAATTACTTTTTGTTAGGTTGATGTGAAAAACTGCGGCGCGGACCTTCGGCTTCGAGCCATTTTTCGTGGTCGAAGGTGTCGCCGGGGTATGCGTAGGGCCCATCGTGGCCGATCTGGAAAGCCATGTAGGTAATGGGCAACCCCATCTCCAGGAACATCTTCTCGTAGAAGGTCTGCACCTCGCGTACTTCCTCAGGCAATTTTACATTGCTGTGATACACATCTGTATCACAGTGCAACAAGCTGAGCTTGTTGCACTTAACAACCGCCTGGGTGTATTCGTAGAGGTAGCGGGAGTCGGTTTTAAGGTGGACTATTCCACCCGGTTTGAGGAAGTTGCGGTAGCGGGCCAGAAAGAGGGGCGAGGAGAGGCGGGCGTTTTCAGAGCCGCGGAGCTGCGGGTCGGAAAACGTGAGCCAGATCTCGGAAACTTCGTCCGGGCCGAAGAAGGCGTCGATGAACTCGATGCGGGTGCGCAGGAACGCCACGTTGGGCAGGGCGTTCTCGGTGGCGTATTTGGCGCCTTTCCAAAGGCGGGCGCCCTTGATGTCTACGCCTATGTAGTTGATATTGGGATTGCGTAGCGCCAGGGCAATGGTGTAGTCCCCTTTGCCGCATCCCAGTTCCAGGACGACGGGATTGGAATTGCCGAACATTTCGGCCCCCCAGCGGCCTTTGATGGGGTTGGGATTCAGCTTCAGCTCCTTGGAGCCGGGCTCTTTGGCCAGCACGGCCGAAGCATCCGGCTGCAGCAGGCAGCGGAAGGTCTCGTTCTCGGCAAATTTCTTAAGTTTTCCGTGTCCCATAGTATTCTCATTGAGATACACTCGGCCCTAAAGGGCCTCGGTATGACAAGGGGTTTTCCTTACCACTAGTCCTAATCCCCTGAAAGGAACCACCTGGGAGCGGTCTTCCTGGCGGAGGGAGAGGGTCCAGAGGCCGGGCTCGGCGGGGCGGACATCGGCCCTGTAGGGCTGGTATATCTGCCGGGAGAAGAAGGACTGGCGGGTGCCCGTGAGGGGCAGGTAAATCTTCTCCACAAAGACGGAGTCGGAGGGCGAGCGCCATTCGGCCCTGAGCAGCGTGCCCCTCAGCGGAATGAGGTCCTCGGGATTGCCGTCCAGGCGGGTGTAGAGGTCAAAATCGTACGTGGCCGTGGAGTCTGTCATGTCCACCGTAAAGGCATAGGGCCCGTCACCGGGGATGAATATCTCGGTGGAAAAAGGCTCCTGGCAGGAGACGGCCAGAAGGGCCAACAATATGACTATAACGCTTTGTTTCACAGATTCTTCGCTACGCTCAGAATGACAGTATCACTTCTTATTCCGGTTTCGGTTTCTGTTGCGGCGCTTCTTGCGCTTTTCGGGGTCGAAGCGGTTGATGGCGTCGTCGCCCACGGCGTCTATGAACTCGGGGGCGGCCACCACGTCCTGCTTGAGGGTTTCGGGCTTCTCGCCGCGGCGGTTCATGGCCTGGATTTCCTTCACTTCATCGGCCGAAAGGGCGAAAGTCTGGGCCAGGGAGCCTTTCTCGTAGGAGAAATAGAGCTTCTCGGCCAGGATGTCCGTCTTTACCAGCCAGGCCTGGCCGTCCTCGAACTCCAGGGGCTCCTGCACGCGCGGGATGCGGGTGTGGGCGTCCAGGTAGGCGGCCACCTCGTAATTGAGGCAGCATTTGAGTTTTCCGCACTGGCCGGCCAGCTTCTGCGGGTTCAGGGAAAGGTCCTGCACGCGGGCGGCCGATGTGGTGATGGACTTGAATTCCGTGATGTAGTTGGCGCAGCAGAGTTCGCGGCCGCACACGCCCAGTCCGCCAATAAGGCCAGCCTCCTGGCGGGCGCCTATCTGCTTCATTTCCACGCGGATATGGAACTCTTCGGCAAAGTCTTTGATGAGCTGGCGGAAGTCTACGCGTCCGTCGGCAATGTAGTAGAAGATGGCCTTGGTACCGTCGCCCTGGAACTCCACGTCGCCAATCTTCATTTCCAGGCCCAGGTTATTGGCCAGCACGCGGGCGCGGATCATGGTTTCCTGCTCGCGGGCAATGGCTTCCTGCCAGCGCTGGATGTCGAAGGGACGGGCCTTGCGGTAGATTTTCTTGAGCTCCTGTTTCTCCGGATCCACGCCTTTGCAGCGCATCTGACGGCCCACAATAGGGCCTTCCAGGGTCACAATGCCCAGGTCGTGGCCTGTTGCGGCCTCAACCACCACCAGGTCTCCGGTCTTGATGCTCTGGCCCGAGGCATTCACATAAATGCCCTTGCGGGTGTTCTTGAAGCGCACCTCGAAGTAGTCGTTGAACTGCTCCTGGGAGATGCCTTTGAGCACGTCGTAAACCTCCAGCTTGCAGCAGCCCTGGCGGTAGCGGATATCTTTTTCACCCGATTCTTCGTCCGTTACCACGGTGCACCCGCGGAAACAGTCGAACTGGATGGACTCATTGGAATATTCGGTCATAGTGTATATAATTGATTCACCATGTCGGTGAAGAGTATTTTCTGGTTCACATTGCGCTCCAGCAGGAGCTGGGCACGGTTCAGGCTCTCCAGGGCCTTCCGCGGGAAGGTGGGCTTGAGGGCCGATGCCATGCGCTTGAAATAGTCTTCCTGCCCCTGAGGAAGGCGGGCCAGGGAGGCCGATTTCTGCAGCATGAAGATGCGGCGGAGGTCCTCGGAGGCCAGGCGGCAGAAGGTCTTCTGCTGCTCGCGCACCTTGAGGTCGGCCACGGCCTCACCGGTTTCCAGGGCCTTGAGCAGGTCGCGGGCCACCAGGGCGTCCAGGAGGTCGTGAAAGAGGTCCTGGAGCACGGCGTTGCCGGCCGCTTCCTGGGCGTGGACCTCGGCATCGGCCTCGGGGCTCAGCGGCTGCACACGCAGATGCAGGCAGCGGGACGATATGGTCTGAAGCACCTTCTCGGGAGCCTGGGTAATGAGGAGGAAAAGGGTCTGGCGGGGCGGCTCCTCCACCATTTTGAGGAGGGCGTTGGCCGCCTGCACGTTCATTTTTTCCGGGAGGTACAGCACCACGGTGCGGTAGCCGCCCTCCACGGCGCTAAGCGCCAGGCGGTCCAGGATGCTGCGGGCCTCGTTCACAGAGATGCCCGCCTGCTTTCCTTCAATGCCGATGGCGCTGTAGAGTTCATTCTCGTAGAAATACGGGTTCTGCAGTACGAGCTCCCGGAAGGGGGCGATGTACTGCAGGGAAACGGGTTTGTCGGCCCCGGCTACCGGGAACACGAAATGGATGTCCGGATGGATGAGCTTGCCCACGCGCGGATTGCCGCCGTAGAGCTGCTCCAGGAAATTAATGACCAGAGGGAAGGCGCCGCCGCCGTCGTCCTGATGCAGCAGCATGGCATGCGGAATGTGCCCGCTTTCCACCATCTGGCGCAAAGCGTTCACTATTTCCGTATTACCAAACACCTTCATTAACTCTCTCTTTGGCCAACATACTGGGCCAGTTTCACAAGATACTCCTTGTCCTGGGAATCAGGGAGAATATCCAGATGGGATATGGCCTTCTGGATATGCTGGTCCATCTGGGCCATGGCCAGGGACACGCCGTCATGCTCTTTTACGAAGGCCGTAACCTCCTGGGCCAAAGACGGTTCGTCGGTAATCCGGGCCACCATGCCACGGATTCGCTGCTGCTCCTGGGCGGGCACTTGTTCCAGCGCGCACAACAGCGGCTGGGTGATTTTCTGTTCCAGCAGGTCGATGCCCACGGGCTTGCCCAGCGCCTGGGCGGCGTCGGAATAATCGAAGATATCGTCCTTGATCTGGAAAGCCAGGCCCAGCTGGACGGCATAGTCGCCCATGCTACGGATTACCTCCTCGGAAGCGCCCACTGCAATGGCTGCAGACAAGGCCGTACTCTCAAAAAGCGAGGCCGTCTTGCCATAGATGATGCGCAGGTAATCTTCCTGGGTGGTATCGGCCGATGTTGCCTTCTGCATCTGCAGCATCTCCCCTTCCGTCAGGTGGCCGATGGTCTGGGCAAAAAGCCCCAGCACACGGTGGGTTTCCCTTCGGCCGCCCAGCACCAGTTTCAGGCATTTACCCAGCCAGAAATCGCCCACCAGCACGGCGGCCGATCCGCCCAGGAGGGAGGCGACGGTGGGCATGCCGCGACGCTCTGTGGCGCCATCCACCACATCGTCGTGCAGGAGGGTGGCGTTGTGCAGGAGTTCGGCCGTGGCGGCATAGCGGTAGGCATCCTCCGGCGGCGGCGTGGCGGGACCCGTCGCTCCTGCTATCAGCAGGGCCAGCATGGGCCGCATCATCTTGCCGGGATGCTCCCGCAGGCTGCGGTTGGTGGCGTCCAGAAGGGGAATGTCGCTGCGGAGCGCTATTCTTATAAACGCTTCCACCTGCTCCATTCCGGGCTTCAGATACTCCAGGAGATCGTTCATTTACTTTAGCAAGGTTATCAGTTCTTCCACCGTATTGGGGAACAGCATGAGTTCCCGGTCGGCCGGTTCCATCATGTTGTACTTCACGTAGTGGTCCAGGAGGGCCTTGAGCGGCTCGTAAAAGCCGTCGATGTTTAGCGCGATGACGGGGCCGTCGTAGCGGCCCAGCTTGCGCAGCACCAGGGTTTCTATGACCTCGTCCAGGGTGCCGATTCCGCCTGGAAGGGCAATGGCGGCACAGGTATCGGCCCTCATGAACTCCTTGCGGGTGCTCATGGTGTCCGTCCACACCACATCGGTTACATCCGTGTTCTCCAGCCCGTTCATGAAACGGGGCAGCACGGCCACGTGATAGCCGTGGAGACGCACAGATTCGTCGGTAATGGCGCCCATGGTACCGCGGGCACCACCGCCGGAAACTATTCCATAACCCAAAGCATGCAGCGCGCGAACTAGTTCACGCGCTGCCGCATTGTACTTGGGGTCTATCTTATTGCTCGCCGAGCAATAGACGGTAACCTGCTTCATGGGCTACTAGAAGAAGATGCCCAGGGAAAGTCTTACGCCTTGATAGTTTTTGACATCCTTGACCTTTTCCCAGTCACTGGAAAGGGTGGTGCCATTGGACTTGTTCTCCATAATGTTGCCCAGGTTTCTGAACCACTGGACAGACACCTGGATGTGCTTGAATACCTCAACACCGGCACCCAGGCCAAAGCCGTATTCCAGCTTGTTGGTAACATCCTTGGCTTCCTTGATGGTCTTGTCGGGGTTCACCATGTAGCCGATGAAGGGCTGGGCAAAAACGTAAGGACGGGCGACAATGAGGTCCGGACCCCACTGGAGACCGGCACCCAGCTCGATGTAACCGTTCTTATAATTGAGCTCACTGCCCTTGAATTCCTCAAGCTTGGCACCCTTTACCTGATAGGTGAGTTCGGGCTGAAGGGCAAAGCCCACGGGAAGCTTCATCTTCCAGGCCACACCGGCGTGGAAAAGGGTTGCGCTCTTGGCAGCATCAATAAACTGGCTGGTGTTCTCGAACTTGGCGTTGGAGAAGTTAAGACCGCCAACAATGCCGAACTGGGCGTGAGCCACAGTGGCGGTGGCAACGAGGGCCACGATGAGAGTCAGAATTTTTTTCATAAGTAAAGTATAGTTAGATTACAAATTTGCCTTGATTTTTTCTGCAAGGACGGCCTTGGGCATGGCGCCCACGGTCTTGTCTACAATCTGGCCGTTTTTGAAGAACAGCAGGGTGGGAATGCTCATGATGCGGAACTGGGCGGCAATTTCGTCGGCGTCGTCCACGTTCACCTTGACCACGGTAATCTGGTCGGCCATTTCTTCCTCCAGTTCGTCCAGGATGGGAGAAATCATGCGGCAGGGGCCGCACCACGTGGCCCAGAAGTCCACAATGACCAGCTTATCGTCGGCGATGAGCTCGTTAAATGTACTATTGGTTGCTACTTTAGGCATAGTAAATAATCTTTATGTCCTACAAATATAATGATTTTTCAAAAAACAGATTCTTCGCTTCGCTCAGAATGACAAAACACAGAATTGTCATAATAAGATCCTCTCGCTTCGCTCGGGATGACAGAGGGCGCTTCGCTTGGTCGAAATGACAAAGGGACCCTACAGGGCCTCTTCCACAGGAAGAACGTACGCGCGGAGGCCGAGCTTGGGGTTGGCGGCGTCCGTCTCCCGCAGGGCGGCCATGGCCTTGGAGGCCAGGGTGTCGTCCACCACGGTGAGCAGGGCATGGTTCTGCGTGGGCCACGCATGGTTGCCCAGATGCGGCTCGCCATCCACGCTGCCGCGGCCGCCAATCTCGCTCCACACCGTATACCCCCGCTGTCCCAACTGTTCAAACAGCTCTACAATCTCCTGATTGTAAGCTTGATTATATGCTACAAATATCGCTTTCATTTTTTTCTAGCTTTGCGTCTTTCTCTGTGTTCTGAGAGACCACAGTAGAGGACAGGGATTAACACCAGGGTGATGAGGGTAGAGATGGACAGACCCCAGGCCACGGTGGTACCCAGGCCATTCCACATTTCGGAGCCTTCGCCCCGGCCCAGCGCCATGGGCAGCATACCCAGGACAGTGGTGAGGGTGGTCATGAGAATGGGGCGCAGACGGGCGCGGGCGGCCGTTACGGAAGCTTCGCGCACACTGTATCCCCTCTCCTGCAGGAGGATGGTGTAGTCAATGAGCACGATACCGTTCTTCACCACAATACCCAGCAGGATAATGATACCTACGGCCGACATCATGCCGATGGCCAGGCCGGCGGCCATGTTGCCCAGAGCCACGCCCGTGAAGGCGAACGGAATGGAGAACATGATTACGAACGGTCCCATGAAGGATTCGAACTGGGATGCCATCACCATATACACCAGGATGATGATGAGCAGGGCCAGGAGAATCATGCTCCCGAACATTTCCTGCTGCTCCTCGTAGTCACCGCCAATCTGCCAGGTAAGGCCCTGGGGCAGCGGGTTGGCATTGAGGTAACCCTGGACATATTCCACACCGTCGCTGAGGGTGTAACCCTTGGCCATGATGCCGTTCACGGAAATGTAACGGTCACGGTTTTTGCGCTGGATGGTGGGCGGCACCTTGGACTCCACAATGCGGCCCAGGTCCTTCACCTTGAGGGATTTTCCGGCGGCATTGGTGATGATGATGTTCTCCATGTCTTCAATGCTGGTGCGGAACTCCGGCGCATAACGCACGCGGATGTTGTATTCCTCACCGTCCTCGCGGTAGTAGGAAGCCACGGAGCCGCTCATGGCGGCCGATACGGCCGATGCAGCCGTTACGGAATTGAGGCCGTTCAGGGCCAGCTTCTCGCGGTCAAAGTCTACCTCATATTCCGGGGTATACTGGTCGCGGGACAGGATGGCCTGGGTGAAGAAACCGCTCTCCATCATGTGGGCGCGCATGTCACGGGCGGCGTTCTCGGTTTCCTCGAAGTCGTAGCCGTAAATCTCCAGCTGCACGGAGGCTCGGCCGCCCATGCCCATTCCGCCTTCCGTCACGTTGAAGCGGTTGAGTTCCGGGAACAGCTTGAGGTCGGCGCGAATGACGTCGGAAATTTCTGATACAGAGCGCTTACGGTCTTCCATGGAGCCCACGTTGATGTTCATGGAGATGAGGTATGTACCGTTCTGCTGCATGGAGGCGAAGGCGTTCTCCGAATCGGCCTGGCCGAAGCTGTAGCTCAGGATTTCGATCTCGGGGACATCGGCCAGAATCTTTTCATAAATTCTGGCGGCCACCTCCCGCGTAACGTCCTGCGAAGTGCCGATGGGCAGTTCGATGGTGGCGCGGATACGGCCCTGGTCGGCGTTGGGGAAGAACTCCGTCTTCATGCGGGGAGCGTATATGGCCATCACGGCGGCAAAGATAACGAGGGCCGCCACCATGATGAGCACCTTGCGGTTCATGCACCAGGCAATCATGCGGGAATAACCGGCCGATATGCCGTCCAGCACCTTGTTCACCGGGTCGAAGATGGCCTTGTACAGCTTGTTGGTGGTGGGTTTGTTGTTCATGAGGAGAGCGCACAGCATGGGAACCAGCGTGAGCGCCGCCGTGGTGGACACAATCATGATGATGGACACGATGTAGCCCAGCTGCCGGAACATGATGCCGGCCATGCCGGTAATCATGGTAAGCGGCAGGAACACGCACAGCATGGTGAGCGTGGAAGCGATGACCGAAATACCCACCTCGGCCGTTCCGTGTACGGCGGCCTCCTTGGGTTTCTCGCCCCTCTGCAGGTGCGAGGTCACGTTTTCCAGCACCACAATGGCGTCGTCCACCACCATGCCTATGGCAATGGACAAGGCACTCATGGAAATGATGTTGAGCGTGTTGCCCGTGGCATACAGGTACATGAGGGAGGCCAGCAGGGCGATAGGGATACTCAGCACCACGATGAGGGTACCCTTGAGGCGGCCCAGGAACAGGAACACCACCAGCATAACCACCAGGAAGGTGATGAAGATAGTCTCCTTGAGGGAGTTGATGGTACGGAGGATGTTGCGCGAGCCGTCCACCACCGGGGAAATCTTGATATCGGCCGGAAGATTACGCTCCAGGTTGGCCAGGGTGGCTTTCACCTTGCGGATAACCTCCACGGTGTTGTAACCGGACTGCTTCTGGATAATGATCTGTGCGCCGCGCACACCGTTGGTGTAGGACTCCTGCGACTTCTCTTCCACGGTGTCCGTGATGCGGGCCACGTCGCGGAGGTAGATGGTGCCGCCGTTCACGGAACCCAGCACTATGTCCAGAAGTTCGGAAGGATCCTGGAACTCTTTCTTGATACGCAGGGTATACGTTTCGGAGCCGATGTCGATGCTGCCGGAGGGAATGTTGCGGTTTTCGGCGGCGATGATGGACGATATAGCGCTGATACTCAGGTTATAAGCCTCCAGCTTGGAAGGGTCGCAGTACACCTGGATCTCACGCTTGGGGGCGCCCGATACCGACACCGTACCCACGCCCGTCACACGGGCCAGCGGAGTGGCCACCCGCTCGTCCAGGATCTTGTCCAGGGCGCTCACGCTCTGGTTGGCCGTGGCCGAAAGGATCATGATGGGCATGTCGTCGGCGCTGAACTTGAACAGGTAGGGCGCCGAGGCTCCGTCGGGGAGCCTCTGGCTCACCATATCCAGCTTGTCGCGCACGTCGTTGGTGGCGTCGTCAATGTCTATGCCGTATTCGAACTCCAGCGTGAGCACGGCAATGTTTTCACGGGAGTTGGAGGTGATGTCCTTGAGGTTGGGGACACCGTTCAGGGAGTTCTCCAGCACCTTGGTGAGGTTGGTCTCCACGTCCTCGGCCGATGCGCCGGGATAGGAGCTCATGACCATGATGGTGTTGGACTCGAAATCCGGGAAGTTGTCTACCGGCAGTTGCACCAGGGAGAAGATACCCAGGATGGCAAACGCCAGGAAGACCAGCGCGGTGGTTACCGGATGTTCTACGGATGTTCTGTAGATACTCATAGTACGTTCACCTTAACGCCGTCTTTGAGGAGGGCCTGGCCCTTGACCACTACCTGGACGCCCTCGTCCAGGCCGGAGAGGATTTCATATTCGCGGCCCATGTGGCGGCCCACGGTAACAGGCAAGTAACTTACTGTATTATCGGCCTTTAACACAAAGATGAAGCGCGTTCCGGTGCCTTCCTGCTTCACCAGGGACTGGTCCGGGACAATGACGCTGCGGCGGGTGCCGAAGTTCACGGTAACGCGGGCATACATGCCGGGACGCAGCACGCGGCTGGTGTTGGGCACCACCACTTCGGCCTTGAAGGTATGCGTGGCGGGGTCGATGGTGGGATACAGGCGCTCCACCTTGCCGGTAAAGGTTTCGCCGGGGATGGCGTCTACGGTAAGGGACACGTGGTCTCCCTTGGCAATCTTGGTGTACTCGCTTTCGGAGATGCCCACCAGCAGCTTCACAGGGGTGACCTGCTGCACGGTGAACAGCGGGGAGCTCATGGAGAAGAGGTCTCCCGCATCAAAATTACGGGCCGATACGAAACCAGTGATGGGGCTGCGCAGGATGGTGTTTTCGCGGAGGTTGTCCAGCGTGGTCTTGCGCAGCTTGTAGGCCAGTTCGGCCGTCTCGAAATCGCTCTGGGATACGCCGCCTTCCTGCAACAGGCCCTTGAGGCGCTCGTATTCTATGTCGTCGTTCTGGACCTGCAGCTCCGTCTGATCCAGCTGGAGGCGGTCCATCTCGGCCAGGACCTGGCCCTTGACCACATAATCGCCCACTTCCACATTGATTTTGCGGATGCGGCCGGCGGTCTGGGGAGCGATGTTGTTAATGGCATAGGCCTGCACGGTAGAGGCATATACGTTGTCCTGGGGAACGTCGCGGGCTACGGCAGTGGCCACCTCAACGTTGGGAATGGTGTCTTCCGGGGCGGCGTTCTGGTTGGCGCCCTGGTTGCCGCAGGCTGCGGCAGCCACAAGGACGGCAAGGAGAAGGATACTCTTTTTCATATCGGTACTTTTTTATTCTTCGGTGAAATCGTAGCCCAGGGTCTGCTCCAGACTGGCCTTGGCCACTACAAAATTATACACGGCCTGCACTGCCTGCAGCTTGGTCTGGGTAAGGGTGAGCTCGGTATTGCTCAGGTCTGTGAGCGTGCTCTTGCCCAGCTGGTAGCTCTTTGCGGCAATGTCATAGGCCTTCTGGGCCGTTCCTGCAGCTTCCCTGGCGGCGTCGTAGGTGCGCATGGCCGTATCCATGGTCTGGAGGTTCTGGCGGATGCCAATCCTCAGCTGCCGTTCGGTATTCTGGCGCTGGAGGGCCAGCTCATCGGCCTGTACGCGCGTCTGCTTGATGGCGTAATAACGCTGGCCGCCGGAGAAAATGGGGATGCTCAGGCTCAGGCCCACGTAGGAATACGGGGTCCAGCGGTATTCGCTGAACTTGAAATTGTCCGTCATGGCGTTGAAGCTGTAGGCAAAGCTCAGGTTCAGGCTGGGGAGGTACGCGTACTGCTGCATGCGCACGGTCTTGGCCAGCTGCTCGGCCTGCATGTCCAGCTGCCGGAGGGTGGTGTTTTTCTCCAAGTCGGAGTTCTCCCCTTCGTTCAGGTCACGGAACATGGTCTGGGCGTAGTCGTCCAGGCTTCCTTTCACGTCAATCTCACGCTCCAGGTCCAGGCCCATGACGGCCTTGAGCTGCCACAGGGCCAGCATGACGCTGCTCTCGGCATTGTATACGTTGGGAATGGCCGCGGCCACGTTGCTCTTGGCGCGGGTCAAATCCAGCTCGGAGGCCTTCTGCACATTGTATTTGGTTTCCGTCTGGCGGAAGTTCTCTACGGCGTTCTCGTATACCTGCTTGTACACTTCGAAGGCTTCCTTGGCCAGCAGGATGGCGTAATAGGCCTGCTTGACGGAGGTTACCGTGCCCAGACGGGATTCGCGGGCCTTTTCCACGGCCAGTTCCACCTGGTCGGCCGACAGGGAAATGCTTTTCCAGAGCTGGGCGTTCACCAGGGGCATGGAGGCGCTGATACCAGCGCTCCAGGTGTTGAGTCGGCCCACGGCAATACCGCCGGAATTATCCGTTTCCGGAGTGGGTTCGGGGACATAGGGCTGGATGGCGCCGGGATGCTGGGCGATGAGCTGGTTCAGGTACCACTCAATGGGTTCCAGGATGCCGGAGAACATGCTGGACGATCCGCTGCCGGACCCGCTGTCGTCTCCGCCGCCCATGTACATCACCTGCTTTTTGATGGTACGCTGGTAGGAGCCGGAGCCGCTCACCTGGGGGAACAGGGCGGCATAGGTGCCCTTGCGGGCATACTCCGTACGTTGGATTTCCATGTCGGCCACCTTTACGCTGGTGTTCTCCGAAAGGGCAATCTTGATGGCGTCTTCCAGAGAAAGCACCAGGGTGCTGTCTCCTGCAGGACGTTCGTTTCCTTGGAATTGTGCCCACGCGATGCTTGGAACAAGAAGCGCCAGCACAATAACTAATTTTCTAACACACATATAACTAACTAAATAAGTGGCAAATATACTACAAAAATCACGCCTACGCAAAGCTTGGCTTATTTTTGTAGTAAATGTCTTCGACAAGAATGGCGCAGGTCTGATTTTCATTGAAGGACCTGCGCCGCATTTCGGCTTTCTATGGCTTGCAGTGGTGCAGGTACGCGGCACAAAACCGGACCTGCGCCAAAAGTTGGCCGGACCTATTTCAGCGGCCGGGCAAAATGGGTTTCCGGCTTGGCCTTGGGGCCGGCCTCGGGATGCACGGCCCGGGCGGGCAGTTTCTTGCGATAGGCCCACACCAGCAGGCCGATGCCCAGAAGTACGAAGGGGATGCTCAGGAGCTGACCTTGGTTCAAGAGCATGTCGGCCTCGAAATCCACCTGGTCGTTCTTGATGAATTCGATGAGGAAACGGGAGCCGAAGCACACGATCATGAAGATACCCACAAAGGTGCCGCGGTATACCTGGTCAAGTTTTTTCCAATACAGCCACAGGAGGAAACAGCCCAGCAGGAGGTACGTGCCGGCCTCATAAAGCTGCGTGGGATGGCAGGGAAGGGTTTCGCCGTTGCGCTCGAAAACGAAGCCCCATGGCAGGGTGGTGGGGATGCCGTAAATCTCGGAATTGAACAGGTTGCCCAGGCGGATGAAGCAGGCGGCGAAGGACACCGGAATCACAATGTGGTCCAGGGTCCAGACAAAGTCGAAGTCGTTCTTTCTGCCATACTTTTTGGCATACCACCAGATGCCGAAGAGGAGTGCTATGGTGCCGCCGTGGCTGGCCAGACCGCCTTTCCAGGGCATGAAGATTTCCCAGAAGCCCTGCCAGCTGCCGAAGTAGTAGTCCGGCTGGTAGAAGATCACATGGCCCAGGCGGGCGCCCACGATGGTGCAGATGAGGAGCATGTACAGCATGGGGTCCAGCAGGTCCGTGGAGAGCTTTTCCCGGACGAAGAAACTCTTCATGATATACCATCCCAGGATGAATCCGCTCACGAACAGCAGCGAGTACCACCTGAGTTCAAAGCCCCCGATATGCAGAATGGCGGGGTCGATATTCCAGTGAATAACCAGTGTTTCCATACAAGGGACAAAGATAAGCAATAATATTGAGACCTACTTCTCAATCACTTTCGAAAACTCCAGTTTACCCTCTGCATTCCACATGCGGAGGGTAATGTTATTTTCATCGGCACACACGTCCAGGCGGCGGGCGTCGTCATTGACCATGATGGGGAAATCGTTCCCCATGGTGCCGGGCTCGCAGTACATGAATTCGTGAAGGTCGGCGCCGATCATGAGGTCCAGGCCCACCTGATTCAGAAGAGGCACAAAGTGCACGTTGAGCCAGCGCTGAAGAAAGAAATCGGCCTTGTCCTCGTGGTCAATCATGGGCACGTGCAGGAGGCACACCTTTACCGGAGCATAGAAGAAAGAGGGCTCCAGAAGGGCTTTCCGGGCCCATTCAAACTGCTGGGCCAGATAGTCGTCATACTCCTCCGCGCCATTGTACAAGATGGAGCGCTCCTGGTCGGTTTCGCCGGCGTCAAACACCACAAAAGCCACGGGGCCCTGACGGAAGGTGTAGTAGAAGGGAGCAGGGTCGCCGTTGGGGAAGACATCGGCCACCAACTGCACGTTGCTGCCGCGTCCCTCGTGATTGCCGCGGGCAAAGAGCACCGGATGGGTTGCCGTCAGGCCTCCCAGCGGGGACAGCTCGTACTTCACCAGCGTGTCCAGCACATAGTTTCCGGCCGATGCGATGTCGCCGTTGAGGAAAACGAAATCCGTGGCGGCCGGGTCAATCCCGGAAGCCAGGGCGCTGTATTCGGCCGTCTGCAAATGGATGTCGTTGAACACGGAGAAGCGGCACACGGATGCCGAGGAATCGAAGGTTTTAACGCTGTTCCAGCTACCGGCATACCCGGTGCCGAACTTGGGATTCTTGGGATGGGAACCGTCCAGGAGGTTTTCCCCGCCCACACGGTAGCGCAAATCGGCCCCGGGCCGCAGTCCTTCCAGATGAATCTGGTGCAGGCGCTTGAAAATGCGGCGGCCGGCGAAGGTTTCCCACACGCGGGTGCCATCTTCCAGCTCTACCCAGGCCATGCCGGGCTGCTCGCTCACCCAGAGGATGCTGAGGGAATTCTCCCGGGTTTCCGTCACCCAGGGACCCCATTGCACGCCCTGGCAGAAGGCCGAAACCCCGCAAAGCAGCAGGGCGGCCAGCAACACTAATCTTTTCATTGTCAGCGTTTAAGTCTTACGTAGATACTCAGCGGCAGCACCTTGCCGAAGGAGTCGTTGAAAGCCAGTTCGCCGGAAGTCATTTCGCGGAACTGGTTTTTGAAGGCCTCGCGCACCACGGTCTCGCCCAGGGCGGCGCTGTAGCCGTTGGAGTAGAGGTTCAGCACCATAAAGGCGTCGCGGGGGCTCAGGATTTCGGCCACGTTCTGCAGCAGGCCGAAGAGAAGCTCGTCCAGCTTCCATTTTTCGCCGTCCGGGCCGTGGCCGTAGGCCGGCGGATCCAGAATGATGCCGTCGTATTTGTTGCCGCGCTTGGCTTCGCGCCTGGCGAATTTGAGGGCATCTTCCACCACCCAGCGGATGCCGTCCAGGCCGCTGCGCTCCATGTTTTCGCGGGCCCAGGTGACTACCTGCCGAACGGAGTCCAGGTGGGTGACATCGGCC
The DNA here is from genome assembly GCA_017617475.1 of Bacteroidales bacterium. Next base: position 31,157 of record JAFZWC010000055.1, on the reverse strand, counting down.
CCGGCGCACTTGGCGGCCAGGGAGGCGGCGCCCGTGTAGGCGAAGAGGTTCAGCACCTTGGGGGCGGGCAGACCGTTGGCCTTGTGGATGCGCACCAGGCGGGAGGTTTCCTTATAAATGAATTCCCAGTTGGGGGCCTGCTCGGGGAACACACCCACGTGCTTGAAACTGGTAAGGCCCAGGCGAAGGTTCAGGTGGAGGTCGCTGGCGGCGTGGGTATCCGGATCGGCCTCACCGTTATACACTATGCTCCACTGGTCTTCCATCTTCTTGCTGCGCTCCCAGGTGCCGCTGTCTTCCTTGCCGGCCTTGCCGAATCCGGCGCCGGGCTTGAAGGTCACATGCAGCTGGCGCTTCCAGTCGGCCTCGCTCATGGAAGGGGTCCAGAGGGCCTTGGGTTCCGGTCTTCTGAGCACATATTTGCCGAAGCGCTCCAGTTTTTCTCCGTTTCCGGAGTCCAGAAGCTCGTAGTCTTTCCAGTAGGTGGCAGGGAATTCGATGGGCATACCTTTGAATTTTTTACAAAGATAGCTATCTTTGTGAATTGGAACAAATTGAGATACACTCGGCCCCAAGGGCCTCGGTATGACACTATTGTCATTCTGAGCGAAGCGAAGAATCTCCACTTGCAAATCTTTAATACTTATAATATGCAACAATTCATTGACAAGTACGATTTCACTGGCAAAAAAGCCATCGTGCGCGTAGATTTCAACGTTCCTCTTAACGAGAATTTCGAAATCACGGACGACACCCGTATCCGCAGAGCCATGCCCACCCTCAAGAAGGTGCTGGCCAGCGGCGGTTCCGTCATCATCATGTCCCACCTGGGCCGTCCCAAGAAGGTAGACCCCAAGTTCTCCCTCAAGCACATCGTGGGCCGCGTGAGCGAATGCCTGGGCGTTCCCGTCCAGTTCGCCGATGACTGCCAGAAGGCCGATGCACAGGCTGCCGCCCTGAAGCCCGGCGAGGCTCTCCTCCTGGAGAACCTGCGTTACTACGCCGAGGAAGAAGGCAAGCCCCGTGGCCTGGCCGAAGATGCCTCCGACGAAGAGAAGAAGGCCGCCAAGGCTGCCGTGAAGGCCAGCCAGAAGGAGTTCGTGAAGAAGCTCGCCAGCTATGCCGACTGCTACATCAACGACGCTTTCGGCACCGCCCACCGCGCTCACGGTTCCACCGCCCTCATTGCCGAGTACTTCCCCAACGACAAGATGTTCGGCTACCTCATGGAAGGCGAAATCAAGGCCATCGACAACGTGCTTAAGAATGCCCAGCGCCCTCTCACCGCTATCATCGGCGGTTCCAAGGTCAGCTCCAAGCTCGCCGTTCTGAAGAACCTGGTGGGCAAGGTGGACAACCTCATCATCGGCGGCGGCATGGGTTATACCTTCATCAAGGCCCAGGGTGGCCATATCGGCAACTCCCTGCACGAGGACGAGCTCATTCCCGATGCTCTCGAGATCTTGAAGGAAGCCAAGGAGAAGGGCGTGAACCTCTCCCTGAGCGTTGCCACCGTGTGCGGTCAGGCATTTGACAACGACACGCCCCGCCAGATCTTCCCCATCACCGAGATTCCCGACGAGTGGGAAGGCATGGACGCCGCTCCCGCTTCCCTGGAGAACTGGAAGAAGATCATCCTGAGTTCCAAGACCATCCTCTGGAACGGTCCCGTGGGTGTGTTCGAGCTTCCTAACTTCGCCAAGGGTACCCTGCAGATTGCCGAAGACCTGGCCGAAGCCACCAAGAACGGTGCTTACACCCTGGTGGGCGGCGGCGACTCCGTGGCAGCCGTTACCCAGATGGGTTACGCCGACAAGGTGAGCTACGTGTCCACCGGCGGCGGCGCCATGCTGGAAGCCATCGAGGGCAAGATCCTGCCCGGCATCGCAGCCATCCAGGACTAACGCGAAAACGCCCCAAAATGAATAATGGGTGGCTCCACAGAGCCACCCATTATTCATTTATTCTTTAACTAGAAGCGCATCACTATGCCGGCGCCGCCGGGGACGGCGGTCCACTCCAGCGTGACGTCGCGGGTGCGGGGGTTACACTGCTCAGCCACCCAGCCCAGACGGCCCTTGCCGATGGAACGTAAAGCGACGCCGCCGCCCAGGGCCAGCGAGCCGGCTGCGGTAAAAGCTGCGGAGCACAGGAATAGACCGGGAGCCCAGCCGTAGCTGTAGACGTCTCTGTGCCCATCCCTCATGTCACGGTCATGCTGCACCTTGTTGTTGGCCATAGCAACGTGGGCAAAGACGGAAAACACAAGACCGGTACCCATGCCGGCGGCACCGCCGATGATGAGGCCTTTGCCGCCTCTGAGCTGACGGCGGGCACCCACCACGGTATCATAATAAATATCCTCGCCCACCAGGCCGATAATTTCGTCGTCGGTGAGGATGTGGCCGCTCTGATCCACCAGGTTGGCATTCTCACGCTCGATGCGGCCTACATACTGGGCCTTCATTTCCTGCTGGAAGCCCAGGCAGGCTGCGAGCAGGACGCCTATTACAATAATTCTCTTCATCTTAGTCTAATGCATTGGTTATCTGTTGGGCAATGGCCTGCCAGTGGGCGGCGGTGGCGGCGTCGGAGCTCTTGGCCTTGGCCGCCTTCTTCTGGATGGTGATGAGTTCACCCATAATCAGAGCGCGGCTGGGGGAAGTCTTGGTCCGGTCGGCCTTAACAGCCTCGATGGCAGTGGTCACAAAGCGGGTCTGGAGGTAACGGCGGTAGCTGTCTACCTTGCCGCCCTTCTCCAATTCGGTAAAGACCATCTGGTGCAGGTCGGCCATATACTCCTCAGGGGCATAGTTGGAGGCATCGGCCTTGGCAAACTGGTCCATGCGGTCCAGACGGCCAATACTGAGGAGGCTGCTGGTGCTCACCACATTGTTAATGAACGTGTACAGGTAGTTGTCCGGAGTGTCGGTGAGGTTGAAGATGTATGGCTGCTCCACCAGCCAGGAAGGACGGGTGAACACCCTCTGGTTCAGGAAGTTAAGGGAACGCTTTTGCTGGGCCTTGGGCACGGGGGCGTACTTGTTGCCGTCCATCTCTATGCTCAGGTTGGTCACAAAACGGCCGCCGATAGACATGGCCACATGGCCCATGTACCGGTTGTACTGGGAAACCACAGCCTCGTACATGCGCTTGAGGTTGGTGTACATGTTGGCCTCCTCGGCATTCCATTCGGGAAGCTGGCCTATAATGCGCTGCAGGTTCTTGATGCCGTACTCGCTGGCGGCCACGGCGTCGTCACCCAAGTCTTCGCTCTGGGCGCGGGGGTCCTGGTCATAGCCTTCGCCGCCGAACCAGAGCCGGGGATCGGCATTGAGACGGTCGATGATGACCTTGTTCCAGTACAGGTGGTCCTCCTTGGGAGTGGGCAGGTAGGTGGGCTTGTAACCGTATTCGATGGCCCACTTGTCGTAGGTGTTGATACGGGGATAGATACCGTCCTTGGTGATGTTGTCCTCCGGCTGGGCCACGTAGTTGAAACGGGCGTAGTCCATAATGGAAATGGTGTGGCCGTTGGCCTCGACCCATTCCTTGTCACGGAGCTTCTCCACGGGAGTCATATAGGATGAACCCTTGTTGTGGCGCAGACCCAGGGTGTGGCCCACCTCGTGGGAAGAGACGAAGCGGATGAGGTCGCCCATGAGTTCTTCGCTGAATTTGAAGGAACGGGCGCGGGGGTCGATGGCGCCGGCCTGCACCTGGTACCAGTCGTGGACCAGGGTCATCACATTGTGATACCAGCCGATATGGCTTTCGATGATTTCACCGCTGCGGGGGTCGTGCACGTTGGGGCCGTATGCATTGGCAATGGGGGATGCCAGGTAACGGATTACGGAGAAGCGGGCGTCTTCCAGGCTCATACCCAGTTCCTCGGCATTCTCCGGCCATTCCTCGCCCCGGATGGCGTTCTTCCAGCCGGCCTGCTCGAAGGCCTTCTGCCAGTCGTTAATACCGGCAATGAGGTACGGGCGCCACTGCTTGGGGGTAGCGGGGTCGATATAGTATACGATGGGCTTGACGGGTTCTACCAGCTCTCCCCTCTTCTGCTTCTCCACGTCTTCGGGACGGGCTTCCAGGCGCCAGCGGGTGATGAAGCGGATGCTTTCTACGCCCTGCTGGTCGTCGGAGAAGAGGCTGTAGCCATTGGCAAAGTAACCTACGCGGGGGTCGAAGTAACGCTGCTGCATAGGCTCCTTGGGGAGAAGGATCATGGAGGTGTTCAGGACAACCGTCACCACGCCGGTCTCACGGCCTGCAGGCAGGGAACTGGAGGAACGGGCGGGACCGCCAGCGGCGGGGCCACCGCCCTGGGGCTGGTTGTAGGTGTACGTCTTGGTAACGGTTACCTCGGTATTGATGGGATAGGTGCGGATGCTCTGGATGAAGCTGGCATCACCCTTGAGGCCGCCCAGATTGTACTGGCGCTTGCTGCCGCTGTCGAAGGAAAGCACCTGGGTGTCGCCCTCGAAGAGGCTGTTAACCTTGATGCGGGTGGCACCGGCGTTGCCGTTTTTCTCCGGCTTGAAGGAGGCTACGATGGGATTCTCGGAACTCACCTTCACAGCCTTGTCAATAATCTGGTCTTCTTCGGCATAGATATTCAGGACATCGGCCCTGAGGAGCAAGTTGCCGTTGACGGCTTTTTCCCAGTAGAGCATGGCCTCGTTCACTTCCTCGCCGCCATACACGCCGGCACCCACGGTGTTGCTAACATAGCGGGTGATGGCCAGGAAACGGCGGCCCAGGAGGGTGTCGGGGATTTCCATGTACCAGTCTTTCTCGTTCTGGGCCACGGAGAAGAGGCCCTGGGTGAAGGTCAGGTTGACGGGTGCTTCCTTTTCGGTTTTCTCCTTGGGAGCATCCTTGTCGCCGGCGGGGCGCGGTCCGCGGCCGGGGCCGGGCTGAGCAAAGGCGCTCAGGCACAGGACCAGAGACGCCACCAGTAAAATCCGTTTTTTCATTCTATATACGTTTTGTGGTTATTCAACTTCCAGGGAATCCTCCTCCACTTCCAGGTCGTAGGCGCTTCCGGAAGCAGCTTGGAGCAGTTGCTTCAAGTTGGAGATCATGGCTTGGGCCAGGTCGGTCTGGCCGTAGTCCTTGCACACATCGGCCACGTACAGGAGAATGCGGCTGGCGCTCTCAAACTCGGCGCTGCCCAAGCTGCCCCAGTCCAGATAGAAGGCCGCCGTTTCCAGCAGCTGGTCGCCGAAACGGACAGCCAGGTCGGTGGCCTTATCGGCCTCGCCCAGGTGGAAGTAGTTCTCTATGATCTGGGCCACCATATAGTCGTTGCCGGAGAAGCCCAGGGAGATGGATTCCAGCGGGAAATTCTCTTCCGGGAAGCACTCCTGGCACATGTCCTGGATTTCCAGGGCCTTTTCGGGTTCGCCGGCGTCGATGAGGGCATTGGCTACCGTCACAAACAGCTGGCGCTGGCTCAGCACACCCAGGAAGGTGTACATGTTCTGGTAATCTACGAACCAGTCGGTGCGCTTGAGGGCATCCCACTTGTACACCGTCTTCATCTTTTCGTACAGCTCCAGGGCGTCCACCTTGCCGGCATCCGTGGTGCTGATCTTGTTCTTGATGGGCGTGAAGCGGTAGGAATAGCCGTCATACATCAGGTAATCCTTGATGCCGATATTGAGGTCACCACCCTGGCTCAGGAGGCTCAGCGGACGGTCCCAGTTGTAATTGGACAGCAGATCCAGCATGAAGAGTTCCGGCTTGGAGATGTAGTTCTTGTCCTTGGACATGGTGAGCATAATCTGGTCCGGAATCTCCTGGGCGAACTTCTCGGGCACAATGCCGTACTTGATGCAGTTTTCCTTGTTCACCGGAATCACGATGTTGCGGGCACAGATGAAGTCCATCTTGCTGCCGTCCTCCAGGGCCACCTTCATCTTGGGATCCTTGAAGACGTCCATCACATCCTGGATGAGCATGGGCGAACCGTCGTCGTAGGCAATGTACACGAACTCGTTGGTGCCGTACAGGTACTGGCTGGCGGGCACGGTGAGGGGCAGGGGCTTGCTCTCGTTGCAGGCCCACTTCATCTGGTCAATGTACCAGTCCGTTCCCAGCAGCGAGGTGTTTACCACCCGCACGTCCGTGCGTACGCCCTCAATCTCCTGGGCATACCACAGCGGGAAAGTATCGTTGTCGCCATGGGTTACCAGCATGCCGTTGGGCCCTACCGAATTGAGGTAGTTGTAAGCCATCTCGGGGGCCGTGTAGCGGTGGGAGCGGTTGTGGTCGTCCCAGTTCTGGGCGCCCATAAGGGCGGGAACCAGAAGGCAGAGGGCCGATGCGCCCGCGGCCACCAGCTTGGGATCGGCCTTTTGGGCTTTCTCCGTAATCCACTGGTACAGCGCAGCCACACCCAGGCCTATCCAGATGGCAAACATGTAGAAGGAGCCAGCGTAGGCGTAGTCACGCTCACGCACCTGGTAAGGCGGCTGGTTCAGGTACATCACAATGGCGATGCCCGTCATGAAGAACATGAGGAACACCAGCCAGCTTCCGCGCTTGTCGCGGTCGAACTGGAACACCAGGCCCAGCAGACCCAGCAGCAGCGGGAGGAAGAAATAGTGGTTCTTGCCCTTGTTGTTCCGCAGGGGTTCCGGGGCGTAGGACTGGTCTCCCAGCCGGATGTTGTCCAGGAAGGAGATGCCGCTTTCCCAGTTGCCGTTGAACACGTTGCCGGGCAGCGGGCTGTGGATGTCGTTCTGGCGGCCCACAAAGTTCCACATGAAGTAACGCCAGTACATCCAGTTAAGCTGGTAATCAAAGAAATACCTCATGTTGGCCCCGAAGGTGGGCTTGCGGTGCTGCGTGCCTCTGATGCGGGTGCCTTTACCCTGGGTATATTCCTGATAGAAGTCTATGTAGCGCTGGTCGGCATTGGACCACATGCGGGGGAAGAGCATCTTGCCTTCCGGGTTGTACACGGCGTCGGCCGGAGCGGTGGCCTTGATGTATTTTCCGTCCAGCGGGGCCCAGTAGGTGCCGCTCTTAATCTCGTACGGGGCGCCGAAGTACTGGCCGTAGAGCAGCGGCGTAGAGCCATACTGCTCGCGGCTCAGGTAACGCACCAGGGTGTAGGGATTATCGGGCTGATACTCGTTGGTGGGCGTTTTCACACTGGAACGGATGATTACGATGGCGAACAGCGAGAAGCCGATGGCCAGCGTGGTCACGCACAGCAGCACGGTATTGAGGAATACCTTTTCCTTCTTCAAAGTGACGAAAAGGCCCCAGAAACAGAGGGCCAGCACACCCACCAGGAAGAACAGCGCGCCGGAATTGTAAGGCAGGCCGAAGCCGTTCACGAAGATGCGGTCGAACCAGGCGGCCGTCTTGGGGAAGTACGGAATAAAGAGGTACACCAGCAGGAACTCGATGATCACGCCGATGGCAAAGATGCCCACCAACTTCTTGAAAGGCAGCTGCTTGTCTTCGTTCTTCCGGTAGTAGTACATGAAGACGAAGGCCGGGATGGTAAGGAGGTTCAGCAGGTGTACGCCGATGCTCAGGCCCATGAGGAAGGCAATGAGCACAATCCAGCGGTTGGCGTGGGGTTCATCGGCCTGGTCGTACCATTTGCACATAGCCCAGAAGACCAGGGCGGTGAAGAAGGACGACATGGCATATACTTCACCCTCTACCGCACTGAACCAGAAGGTGTCGGAGAAGCAGTACGCCAAAGCGCCGACAGCCCCAGCGCCGAAGATGGCGATGGCCTGTGCGGGACGAATGTCCCCGCCTTCGCTTAAAATAGGGCCGATGCTACGGCGGGGATCATTCGTCCCCCCCAGCACCACCCTCTTGGCAAAGAAGACGATGGTGAAGTATAGCAGGAAGATGGTGAGCGCGCTCAGGATGGCGTTCATGGCGTTCACGGCCACGGCGGCATGCTGGGCGTTCACCGGAATGGTGAAGAAGCGGGCCAGGAGCTGGAACACGGGGTTTCCCGGGGGGTGACCCACTTCCAGTTTGTAGGATGAAGCAATGAACTCACCGCAGTCCCAGAAAGACGCCGTGGGCTCTATAGAAGACAGATATGTAACGCTGGAAATGACCAAAACGGCCAGCGCCACAATCCAATTCCACTTCTTGAAGGTTTTTTGATCCATGCTTTGCAATTCTATATAGAATTACAAAGATAAGAAAAAAAATTGTCTTGTCATCCTGAGGCCTTCAGGCCGAAGGATCTGTAAACCGAAGATTCTTCGCTACGCTCAGAATGACAAATGAGCCCCGGAAAATGACAAAACCTACTTCTCCCCTACGTACATTCGGCAAAGGCCGAGGGAGAAGGCGCGGTGGCGGACATGGAGGAAGCCGGCCTCGCGCATCATTTGCAGGAAAGCTTCGGGTGCGGGGAAGGCGTGTACCGAGGCAGGCAGGTACTGATAGGCGGCCTTGTCGCCGGAAATTCGCCCCCCAATCCAAGGCAACACATGCAGGAAATAGAGGTCGTAGAACCAGCGGATCACGCGGTTGTGGGGAACGGAGAGTTCCAGGATAACGGCCTTCCCTCCGGGCTTGAGCACGCGATGGAATTCTTTGAGACCCAGTTCCTTATGCTCAAAGTTCCGGATGCCGAAGGCGCAGGTCACACGGTGGAAGGAGGCGTCCTCAAAGGGCAGGTCCTCCCCATCGGCCACCTGCAGGCTCACGCGGTCTTCCACGCCGGCGGCCCGGGCCTTGTCCATGACCAGGGCCATCATGCCTTCGGAGATATCGGCCCCTGTAACGTGGCTTCCTTCGGCAGCGGCTTTGGCCGTGACTATGGTGCTGTCACCGGTGCCGCAGGCTACGTCCAGGATTTGCTGGGCCGTTCCGTCCACTATTTCCTTGAGTGCATGGCGGCGCCAGAGCTTGTCCACGTCCAGGGACATGATGTGATTGAGCTTGTCGTACGAGGGCGCAATCTCATCGAACATCTGGCGGATTTTCTCTTTCTTAGGCATTTTTCTTAAAGAAATGGAATTCTTCCGGAACGGGGTCGTAACCGCTTCCGCCCCAGGGATGACAGCGGAGTAAGCGCCTGGCCGTGAGGTAAAAACCTTTGATGGGGCCGTGCTTTTTAAAAGCCTCCAGCCCGTACTGCGAACACGTGGGGGTATACCGGCAGGACGGCGGTGTGAAAGGACTGATGCATAGCTGATAAAATTTGATCAGCAACACAAACGGAAAAATCAGAACAGATTTAAGCGTGGAATGGATTTTACTCATAATCAACAACTTGTGCAAATTCTCTTCCGCAATTTGCGGAGGAGAATTTATATATCTTTCTGATTTTCAGAACGTTGTATTTCACGGGCATAAACCGCCTGGAGAAGAGTGGCCATATCGGAAAAGACAGTCTCGTAAGGCTGGACCTCGGGAGAGGTGTAGATGAAAAGAATGTCCACGCCGGGGCCCAAAAGCTCTTTCTGACGGCGGTAGGCCTCGCGCATGCGGCGCTTGAGGAGGTTGCGCTTAACGGCACGTTTGAAGCTGCGCTTGGGCACGGAGACCACAATGCGGGAGGGCTCAGAATCGGCCCTTTGAAGGTATTTGCAGCGGAGACAGCCGGCCGATGCGTTCTTCCCAGCCTCGAACAGGCTCACTACGGCAGTTTTGCCGCAGAGGCGTTCGGCTTTGGGAAGGGTTGCATCCATGCTATAAGCTACTCAGATACTGTTCGATGGCGCTGGCCACGGACGGGGCCTCGGGAGAGGGAGCCTTGACGTCAATTCGCAGACCGGCTTCTTCCATGGCCTTCACGATGGACTTGCCGTAGGAAACCATTTTGATATCGCCCTGCTGGAAGTCCGGGAAATTCTCCTGGAGGGACTTGACGTCGGCCGGGTTGTAGAAGACAATCATGTCGTAATCCTGGAGCTTGAGGTCTTTGAGGTCCTGGCTCACGGATTTGACGAAAACGCCGGTGGCATACTCCAGGTTGTGGGCCTGGAACAGGGAGGTAAGGGCGTCACCGGTGGAGGTGTCGGACATGGCAATCAGGAATTTCTCCCCTTTGTGCTTGGGGCCGATGAGGGCCACCACGCTTTCGGGAGTGCCGGTGCCGTAGAAAATCTTGCGCTTGCGGTACACGATGTGCTTCTGCAGATACATGGCCACGGCCTCTGTGGTGCAGAAATACTTCATGGTCTCAGGGATTTTGGCGCGGAGTTCTTCGGCCAGGGAGAAAAAGGCATCAATCACGTGCCGGGAAGAGAACACGATGGCCGTGTAGTCCAAAACATTGATGCGCTGGGCGCGGAATTCCCGGGAGGTAAGGGGCTCTATCTTGAAAAAGGGGCGGAACTCGAACGTGGGGCCAAACTTCTCAGTTACAGATTCATACTGGGTAAGAACACGGGGCGCGTTCTGGGATACCAAGATCTTCTTGATGCTCATTTTACAAACCTTTCTTCGCTACAATACAACTGCCGAAACCACCAGCAAAGCAGCCGGTAAAATTTCTAGCGCGCAAAGGTACAAAAAAGTTCGCAAACGATTGCAAGATAATGACAAAATTTGTGAGCTCCGAAATAGAAGGAGAATAAACACAAGGCCGATTTCGCCGTAAAGGACATAGCGGACAATAGCACTTTCTACTCCTGCCAGAGCCAGAATGCCGATGGTCACTAACACCAACAGCATTAAGAAGATAAAGTAGGTATAGGCCACCCGGTGGGCCTGGCGGAAAATGTCCACACGCTGGTGGGGACGGATCCACAGGTAAACCATGTGCCGCACGAGGAAATAGGATATGAGGGCCAGGGCCACTCCTGCCAGCCGGAGGTTGGGATCCAAATCCTGGAGCACGGAGGGGTCATAAAGCCGGTAACGGTACACCAGCAGTACGGCCGGAATAATGAATACCAGGGCCACCAGGTTGCGGTCCTGACTAACCCGGATGCTGCCTTCAAGCGCCGCGCTTCCCCTTACGCGGAGGTAGCTGTCGGCCATGTACGGGAGTACCTGCAGGAAACGCTTGAGGATAGCGATGGCCAGCACGGCAAACACCACCACCAGCAGGTTCACCAGCCACGCGGAAGGTTCGGCCGGAGCGGGGGCGTCCGGCGGTACGGTGGTTTCCAGCAACAGTTTGCCGGAGGTGAAAAGGGAATCGAGCATGGTTTAGTTGCCTCTTTTGGCTTGGTAGCCCATTTGCTGCAAAATGGATACCACCTTGTCCCGGAAATCGCCCTGGATGGTGATTTCGCCGTCCTTGGCGCTTCCGCCCACCCCCAGCTTGGTCTTGAGCGCGCGGCCCAGCTCCTTGAGGTCGTCGGCCTTCCCCACAAAACCGCTGACCAGGGTGACTTGTTTGCCACCCCGGTTGCGGCGGTCTATTCCAACAATGAGACGCTGTTTCTGGGGAGGAAGGGTTTCTTCCTCAACGGCCGACTCCGTCTGGTACTGGAAGTCGGGATTGGTGGAATAAACCACCCCCAGGCGTGCTTTCCAGTCGTTTTCCATTAGCGGTTACGGGAGGCGGCCTCTACCAGGGTGCGGATGTGGCCGTTGAACTTGTCGTTGGCTATGAGGCTCTCCAGCGTGCAGTGCATGCGATACCGCCAATAGTAACGCGGGATGGCGGGGACGTTGATGCGCTCGTCGGCCGGATTGCCCTGGTAGCGGATGTCTCCGTCGGTGGCCAGGTAGTCCTGCAGGGGCAGGATGGCCAGCATGGCAGGCGACTTCATGTGCTGGGCCAGGATGAGGTCGGCCACCCAGGGCTCGCAGAAGTACGGAGCGTCGCCTTCGCAACCCAGCATCTGATTGTAGTACTGCTGAGTGAGGGCGCGGTCCTCTTCCCACCAGGCGCGCAGCGGCGAGGTGTCGTGCGTGCCCGTGGCGCATACGCACCAGTAAGGATACTGGTCGGGGCGGGCGAAGGCATCGGCCGGATTCTTGGGCATGCGCTGGATTTCCAGGCTCAGGATATTGAGGTCCTCCATGACGGAAGGTACGCAGCCGGGGATCATACCCAGGTCTTCACCGCAGGAGAGCATGCCGGTAGAACGCAGCAGGGCCGGAAGTTTGCGCATGGCGCATTCTTTCCAGAAGTCGTTGTGGCGGAACCAGAAGAAATCTGTATACAGGTCTATATAGCGACGCTTCATGTCCTCCGACAAGGCGGCAAAACGGCTTGTCTTTTCGCCAGAGATGCGGGGGTGCCAGTAACCCGGTTTGCGGGGGTCTTCCACAAAGAGCACGTCCGTTCCTTCGCCTTCGCGGGGGTTGAAGCCGCGCATGCGGAGCTCGTCCTCGGAGTACGGCAAGGCGGGGTTGAAGTGGCCCATGAGGCCGCTCTTGTACTGGGACGGGATTTCCCAGATGCGGAAGAAGCCGAGGATATGGTCGATGCGGAAGGCGTCGAAGTATTCGGCCATCTTGCCCATGCGGGCCTTCCACCAGGCATAACCGTCCTTTTCCATCTCTTCCCAGTTGTACGTGGGGAAGCCCCAGTTCTGGCCGTCTTCGGCGAAAGCATCCGGCGGTGCGCCCGCCTGACTGTCCATGTGGAAGAGGTTAGGGTGCTGCCAGGCATCCACGCTCTGGCGGCTTACGCCGATAGGGAGATCTCCCTTTAGGGCTACGCCGTGCAGGTGGGCATAGTTGATGGCGTCCTTAAGCTGGACATCAAGCAAGTACTGGACGTAGCAGTAGAAGCCTACTTCTTCGGGGTTGGCCTTGGCCACATCATCGGCCTTTTTGGCGCTGTAGGTGGCATATTTTCCCCATTTTTCAAATTCCGGGGTGCCATGCTGGTCCCGGAGCACGCTGAACACGGCATAAGGGAGCAGCCATTCCTTATTGGCCTCTACGAAGGCCTGATATTCCGGGCTGGCCACGACCTGTTTGCCCTTGGCGCCCATGAACAGCTTGCGCAGCATTTCCAGCTTGATGCTGTTCACCTGCTCGTAGTCTTCCTGAGGAAGGGCTTCCAGCTGGGCCTGCTTGGCCTTGTAGGCAGCGTCCTTGCGCACACCGGCGTCCGGCAGATGCACGAACTGCGGGTGCAGGGCAAAGGAGCTCACAGCATTGTAGGGATAGGAATCCTGCCAGGCGTGGGTCATGGTGGTGTCGTTGATGGGCAGGATCTGGATTACGTTCTGGCCCGCCTTTACGGCCCAGTCCACCAGCTTTTTGAGGTCGTGGAACTCACCTACTCCAAAGCTGTCTTCCGTGCGCAGGGAGAACACCGGAACAGCCACACCCGCACCGCGCCAGGGCTCGGTGGGGAACTTGGGCTGGATGTCGGAGACTATGAGCTGGGTGTCCTTGGGAGGAACTTCGGCAAAAAAGTGGTTGGGACCCTCTTCCCAGCAACGGATCTGCTTGGTTTTGGTGTCGGCAATCACATATTTGTATTCCATGGGTTCGTCAATGTCCATGGTGAGGAACCACCAGGGGAACTGGGCGTCGGTCATCAGGTGCACCTTGTTCCAGTTGCCCAGGACTTTGCCGGAACCCACGATACCCACCGACTCATTGCTGCGGACCTCGGGGGCTGCTATACGGAAGCACACGTTACCCAGGCTGGGACCCTCGTGGCGCGGATGGCGGAAAGAGCAGCCGTCCGGCCTGCGGAAGATGACGTCGCTGAAGGCCGATGCGTAGAAGGCCGAATTGGCCGGGCGTGCCTTCCAGTACGAACGGATGATGATGTTCTTCTGGGACACCGGCGCCGTGAACACGTGGTGGCGCCACTCGCGCTGGACAACCTTGCCGTCCCGCACCACCTCGAAGGTGAAGGGATCGCCGCTGTGGATGTCCCGGCCGGTGAGCATGATTTGCCACAAGTCTCCGAAGGAATACTCCATGGGAATACGACGCTTGCCCAGACGGAGCTGGACGCCCTCTCCCCAGGATGTACGGTAATGTAATTGGATGTTTACGGTCATATAAGTCTAGTGTATTTTTGCGGTTAAAGATTCCCTTGGGAATCCTTAACAAATTTACACAATCGGGGCCGATTTAACAACGGGTGGAGAGAAGTTTTGGTCCGAACCGCGCATATATTGCGACGAATGAACATTTTTTGTAATTTTGTCTCTATAATAGCACTAACCATGAAAAGACTCCTTCTTGTTGCCATTTTGCTGCTGGGCGGCTGCCTGGCGGCTTTTTCGCAGGACTCTGTAAAGTATACGGACGCATCGGCCTTCCCGGTGTATGGAAAAGCCTATTCCGACGACGGCCCCCGCTACCGCCGCATGCCCGCCAACCTGGAAGGCGTGGTACGGAACGCCCTCTGGAGCCTGGCCCGCAATTCGGCCGGCCTGTACATCCGTTTCCGCACCAACGCCCCGGAGATATACGCCCACTGGACCAATACGGGCTACACCATGCCGCACATGACGGATGTGGGCACGGGAGGCCTGGACCTGTATGCCTACATTGACGGCGAATGGAAGTTCGTGGGCTCCGGCTTCGACTGGAACGGTCCCCGCAAGACGGAGCATACGCGCCGCGTGGTAGGCCACATGGACCCCGTAGAGCGGGAGTACATGCTTTATCTGTCCCTGTACGACGAGGTCAAGACCCTGGAACTGGGCGTTCCGGAAGGTTATACCCTGGAGCAGCCGTTGCTGAACAGCCCCAAGGCCGATGCGCCCATCGTGATGTACGGCACCAGCATCCTGCAGGGCGGCTGCGCATCCCGGCCCGGCATGGCCCATACCAACATCCTGGCCCGCCGCTTTGACCGCACGGTGATCAATCTGGGTTTCAGCGGAAATGCCCACCTGGATTACGAGGTGGCAGAGCTGATGGCCAGCGTGGAGAACCCCGCCGTGTTTGTGATGGACTACGTTCCCAACGCCAAGCCCGAGCGCATTGAAGAACGCGGGGAGAAGTTCTTCCATATTATCCGGGACAAGCACCCCGATGTGCCGGTGATCTTTGTGGAAGACCCGCTGTTCCCGCACGGCATTGTGGACAAGGCCATCGCAGAGGAAGTGCGCAGCAAAAACGCTGCCCAGAAGGCCCTGTTTGAGAAACTGAAGAAAGCCGGAGTAAAGAAAATCTACTACGTTCCCGCCGAAAAAATGACCGGCCCCGACGACTTCGTGGACGGCGTCCATCTCACGGACTTGGGCATGACCCACTACGCCGACTTGTTGGCCAAGACGTTGAAGAAAGTACTGAAATAGCTATGCAACACAACCTTTCCTGCGCCACTTGGGGCGAGGTAAAAAAGCTGGCCAGGTATGACTGGGCCATCCTGCCGTGGGGATCTACGGAGCCCCACAACGGGCATCTGCCGTATGGGACGGATGTCATTTGTTCTTCTGGAATAGCCTGCCGGGTGGCCGAAGGACTGGCCAAGGCCGGCATAAACGCCATGGCACTGCCGGGGGTTCCCTTCGGCGCGCAAAATCCCGGGCAGACCGGACTTCCCTTCTGTCTCCATACCCGCCAGGAGACGCAGATGGCCATTCTCCGGGACATCGTCGCTTCCCTCAAGCGCCAGGGCATCGGCCGTCTTCTCATTATCAATGGCCACGGCGGCAACAGCTTCAAGGGAATGGTGCGGGACCTGACGGTAGAGGATCCTTCCTTCCTCATCCTGACCAGCGACTGGTACACGGTGCTGCCCCGCCAGGAGTACTTTGAGGCCGACATCGACGACCACGCCGGCGAGCAGGAAACCTCTGTGGTGATGTACCTGCGCCCCGAACTGGTGAAGATGGAGTATGCCGGAACGGGCGAATCCAAGTCCTTCGGCATCGAGGGCCTGCGCAACCACGTGGCCTGGCACCCGCGCGACTGGTCCCGCGTGTCCGTAGACACCGGCATAGGCAACCCGGCCAAAGCATCGGCCGATAAGGGAAAACGCTACGTGGAAGACTGCGTGGCGCTCTACGTCCAAATGCTCCGGGAAATCACCGAGAAAGGGGATCTGTATTAAGGATTATCTCTTATAACGATACCCTTCTCCCCAGCAGAGGATGACGCCGGGGATGGGCAGGGCCATGGTGTCCAGCTTGTGCTGCGTGAGCCAGAAGGCCTCGCGGTGGTCTATGGTGTGGCCCATCTCGTTCTCATGGCCGAAGATTACCGTTCTGGGAGCGAAGCCCTGGATGGTTTCCTTCAGCTCCAGGGCCCAGCAGTCAATAATCAGGACATCCAGGGGGCGGGCTAACTGCGTTGAAACGATCTTGAGCCAGGGAAGGTCTTCGCGGTTGTACTGGTCTCCACAATGGGCTACGGTATTCCCCTCCGGGAAGGTGACCACGTAGATGTTGTTCTGCAGGTTATCTTGATGCCCGGGAAGCAGTTGCACCTGCAATATTCCGGCAGAGAAATCCTGCCGCACGTGCGTTACTGCAGGGTTGTCATAATCCTCCGGGGCATAGACCGGGATGCCGCGTTCCGTGGCCATCCGTACCACGTTGGCGTCGGCATGGTCCGGATCGCGATGCGAGATGAACAGGACGTCACACTGATGCACCAGCTCCTGCATTACATCGTCGGGAATCCATTTCACCTGGCCGCGCGTGCCGCAAAGATCGAATCCGATGGTGAAACTGCGGGAGCGGACGATGAATCCGTCGTTGTATAACTTGAAGATTTCCAACCCTTTCCGGGGCGCTTTCCCCTTTAGTTGCTCCAGCACCCGCCCTATGCGGGTATCCATGAAGGCATGCAGCTCCGGGGAATCGTCGTTGGCCGTATCGTGCACTATGGCGTCCAGCGCAGCCAGCGCCAGCTGCCTTTCGGCCGAAGGAGCCGCACTGGCCGGATGCTCCTGCAGCGTCCGGTCCACCAGCCCCAGGACAACATCGGCCTGGTGACGGATATACCCGTCCGGATTGCGCCAGTACTCCCATGCGCGCTCCTGGCCTGCGGCCACGAACGCAAAGGCCATCAGGGCCGTTATCAGAATGGTTCTTTTCATGCCGCCTATTTGTTATACACCCCCACTTCGGCAATGGAGAGTTCGCCGTTCCACTTGAGGAAACGGAGACGGACGGCATCTGCCGGACGCTGGGAGAAGCGGAGGATATGGACGCGGCCGGCACCTTCTTCTTTGGCCTTGACAGGCGTCCAGTTACCGTTTTGCAGCAGTTCCAGCTGGAAGGACTGGAGAACATCGGCCTTTCCCTCCGTCACCACCACCATGCCCACGGGCGTGCCAGGGTCCAGCGTTACGCCCCACCAGGGCTCTTTCACCTGCGAGCTGGAGATCCAGCGGGAGCTGAAGTTGTCGTCGTTGGCAAAATCCATGATCATCATGTCCTCGGACCAGGAGGAGTCGCAGGGTTTGCCCACGGCCAGATTGATTTCCGTAATGGGAGCGGGGGCCTTGGGGACGTTCACAATGTGCCCGGTATTTTTCCAAAGCTGGCCGATGCGGGCCATCGCCGCTGCGGCGTTGTCGTCAATGAGGCCGTCGCGGTTGGGGGCGGCGTTGAGGATATAAGTGCAGTAGGCCTGGCCGTAGGGGATGATGTTCTCCCGCACAATCTCCTCCACGTCCTTCAATTCGGCCGTGGGGAATTCCTCTTTCCAGAACCAGGTGCGCTGGAGCGGGTAGCAGGCCATGGCCGGGAGCTTGTTCACATCGGCCGATATGGTTTGTCCGGCGCCCTGCTCGTAGCAGCGGATGTCGGAATAGAAGAGGGCCTCCTCCGGATATTTGGAGCCATTGAGGTCCATCACCAGGCAGTTGGGCTGCAGACTCTTGACGAAGTCGTAGATCTCCGGGAAGGAGATGTCCTGGTAGGAAATGCGGCCCCAGGGGGCGTCCCAGCCGTCAAACATAAGGGTATTCACCGGGCCGTAGTTGGTGAGGATTTCCCGCAGCTGTTCCTTGATGAAAGCCGTCTTCTCCGGCGTGAACGGCAGGGTAGGCCGAATGCCGTGATGGGTGTCCAGAATGGAGAAATGATACATAATCTGCATGCCTTCCTTCCGCAGGGATTCCACCAGCTCTTTGAGCACATCCCGGTGCAGCGGCGTGTTCATGACGCTGTAATCCGTGGTGGCCGTATCCCACATGCAGAATCCGGCGTGATGCTTCACGGAAATACAGATGAATTTGGCTCCGGCGCTCTTGGCCACCTTCACCCATTGGTCCGTGTCCAGTTTGACGGGGTTGAACACCTCCGGACTCAGCTGCGGATCTGTCCAGTCGGCCTCCTGGAAAGTGGGCAGGCCGAAGTGAATAAACATGCCGAAGCGCAGGTCTACGAATTCCTGCTGCAGCTGGTGCAGGCTTTTCTGTTGTGCACAGGCCGACAGGGCCATCAAGGCCGAGACAAATACAAAGGCGAGTTTTTTCATCTTCAATTATGCGGTTATCCTTACAAATATAGTCATTTTCGCTATCTTTGTGCCATGAAGAGCGGTGAAGCAACGGTGGTAAAGAATGCGGGCAGCCATTATCTGCTGTCCGAGTTGCCGGCATGGGACCTGTTCCCGGCCGTGCTGCGCGGCAAGGTTAGGCTCAAGGCCAGCGAAATCACCAACCCCGTGGCCGTGGGAGACAGGGTCAGGTACGGATGGGCAGGAGATACGCTCGCTCCGCTCGGTATGACAGAAACGTCCGGGCAAACGGCGGTGATTACGGAAATCCTTCCCCGTCGGAATTACGTGATTCGCCGGAGTACCAACTTGTCCCGCCAGGCGCACATCATCGCCGCCAACGTAGACAGGGCGTATGTGGTGGTGTCGCTCTTCTTTCCAGAAATCAAACTGCCCTTCCTGGACCGCATCCTGGTCACTTGCGAACTTTACGGCATCCCCGCCACCATCGTCCTTTCCAAGACGGACATGTACAGGGAAATGGCGGCCGATGAAATAGCCCACTTCCGCACCATCTACGAAGGCGCCGGCTATCCGGTAATAGAGACCTCCGTGAAAACCGGCGAGGGAATCGCCGAAATCCGGGAGGCATGCAAGGGCCGCGTGAACCTGTTTTCAGGGGAATCCGGCGTGGGAAAGAGCTCCCTTATCAAGGCGCTGGACCCTTCCCTGGATCCCAAGATCGGCGCCATTTCTGCTGCGCATCTGCAAGGCAAGCACACCACTTCCCTATATGAGATGTACCCGCTATCTAGCGGCGGCTATGTGATTGACTCCCCCGGCATCCGCGGCTTCGGACTGGTGGATGTGGAAAAGGAGGAAATTGCCAAGTACTTCCCCGAGATGCTGCGGGCATCGGCCGATTGCCGCTTCACCCCCTGCACCCACACCCACGAACCCGGTTGCGCCGTCAAGGCCGCCGTGGACGCCGGCATCATCTCCCCGGAGCGCTACAACTCCTATTTAGGCATGTTGGAAGAGGATAAAAAGTTCAGATAGTCCGGAAGGAGCTCTTCCCGGAGCATCGGCCTTTTTTTAGCGGAGGGAAGCGCTTCTTCCGGACTGGTTGAATGGCATGAAATTAAACAGGGAAATACTGCGCCTGGCGCTTCCCAGCATCCTGGCCAATATCACCGTCCCCCTGGTGGGAATGGTGGACATGGCCGTGGCGGGGCATCTGCCCGGCGCTTCGGCGGCGGCGCTTATCGGCGGTATTACCATCGGCGCCATGCTGTTCGACCTCCTGTACTGGAACTTCGGCTTCCTCCGGGTGGGAACGGGAGGCCTCACGGCGCAGGCCTACGGCCGCGCGTGTGCACAAAAGGCCTCTGATGCACACGGAGAAGGTTTTTCGGACGGTCGGTGTGCATGGAAAGCCCCTGGTGCTCACGCAGAGATTAACGGCATCCTCCGGCGGGCGCTGCGGATTGCTTTTCTTTCCGGCCTGGGGCTCATTGCGCTGCAGTGGGTGGTGGTGAAGCTGGCGTTCCTGCTGGTAGACTGTTCTCCGGAGGTGCAGGCCCTGGCCTCGCAGTACTTCTACATCCGCATCTGGGCGGCGCCGGCTACGCTTTCGCTCTTTGCCTTCAAGGGCTGGTTCATCGGCCTGCAGGATACCGTGCGTCCCATGACGGCCGACCTGCTGGTAAACTTTATCAACATTGGCGCCTCCGTGCTGCTGGGCATAGTCATCGGCTTCCCGGGCATAGCGCTGGGCACCTTCCTGGCCCAGTGGAGCGGGTTCACTTATTGCGTGATTGCCGCCAGGAGAAGGTATGGGGTTACGCTGAGGAAGGAGATCCCCGGTCAGGCCGGGGATGTTAGCTTCTTCGCGCTGAACCGGGACCTGTTCCTGCGGTCTATAGGGATGATTGCGGTGTACATTGGGTTTACGGTGATATCGGCCCGGTATGGGGATGTGCTGCTGGCAGTGAGCGCCATCCTCATGAAACTCCTCATGTTCTTCAGCTATTTCACGGACGGTTTCGCGTATGCCGGTGAGGCACTTACGGGCCGGTTCATTGGCGAGCGCTCGGAGGACGGGGTGCGTTCCACCGTGCGCCAGACCTTCCTCTGGGGCGCGGGGATGGCCGTATTCTTCATGCTGCTGTACGGCCTGGGCGGCATCCCCATCCTGCATCTGATGACAGAGGACGCCACCGTGGTGGACGCCGGACGTCAGTTCCTGCCCTGGCTGCTGCTGATGCCGGTTATCGGCTGCCCCGCTTTTGTGTGGGACGGCATCTTCATAGGCGCCACGGCTTCCAAAGCCCTGCGCAACAGCACGCTGCTGTGCGCCGTGGGTTTCTTTTCCGTCTGGTTCGCGGGAGAGCGCTTCATGACCACGCCGGAAGCCGCCATCCATCTTCTGATGGCCGCCTATTTCATGCATTTGGCCATAAGGGCAGGATATCTTACGCTGAGGTATAGATCTCTCGACTTCGCTCGAGATGACAAAGGAGACTTCGCTCGAGATGACAAGGGCGAATAGCCTATTTCCTAAGGTACTTCCAGCCAATCACCGGCAAGACAAACGCCAGTAAACACGCCACTATCCAGAAGATGGAAACGGGGGTGAAGTTGTACACGCCTTCGGCGGCGAAACCGTCGATGAGAAAACCGCTGGCCATGCTTTGCAGGCCGGCGGCGGCGTAGCTGGAGATGCCCACAATACCCAGGGCGGCGCCGGTGGCCTTGCGGGGCACAAAGTCCAACGCCATAAGGCCGGCCACGATGCAGAAGACTATGCTGAAGGAGAAACTGAACACGGCCACATACACCAGATTGAGTACAAAGCCACCTTCCAGGAAAAGGAAGCCGAAGAGGGAGGCGACGGCCAGGAAACCGGCTATCACCACCGGCCGCACTCGGTTGCCACGGAACAGCCGGTCCGAGAGCCAGCCCGCCGCCAGATTGCCCGTAAGGCCGAAGGCCTCGGCATAACCGATTACCTGCGTGGCCCCTTCCAGCGAAAAAGCCTTCTGCTTCTGCAGGAAGAGGACGCCCCAGTCGCTCACGGCATGCTGCGTGATGTACAGGAAGGCCGTGGAAATGGCAATGACCCAGATGCCCGGATGCCGGAAAACCCATTTCTGGAGCTCTTTGGTGGGCTTTTTGTCCATCTCGCGAACCGGTTCGCCAGACAGTTCCTGCACGGACGGAAGCCCCTCGCTCTCGGGCGTGTCGGAAATGAAGATCAGGGAAACGGCCAGGCCGATGACACCGGCCACGGCGGCGGCCAGGAAGCCCCATTGCCAGCCGGCGGCCGCAACGATGAATCCCGTCATGACCATGGAAACGGACTTGCCCAACTGCGGAGTAGAGCTGAAAATGCTGTACCGGGTACCGCGCTGTTTGAGCGGGAACCAGCGGCTCAGGCTTATGGTGCCGGGCGGCGAGCCCATGCTCTGCATCCAGCCGTTGACGCCCCACAGGAGCAGGAAGGACACAAACACAAGCAGCGAGCCCATCCCCAGCGGCGTTCCCAACAGCCCCAGAATGCCCAGAATAAGGTTCACGGCGGCCGAAATGCCAATGCCCACCGCCATGAAGCGGCGGATGTTGCAATAATCGGCAATGAAACCGTTGATGAATTTGCCTATGGCGTATACAAAATAGAAGGCCGATCCAATCATACCCAGCTGGCCCGCCGTGAGTACGCCGCCATCGATGAGCGGCTGCTTGACCACGCCCAGCGTACCCCGGCACACGTAGTAAAGGGTATACGCCACGGTAACGCCCCAGAAGGTTCGGGCTCGCAGGCGTTTGTAGGCGGCGTCCACCTCCCCTTCCGGCACCTTCCGGGCCGACGGTTTGCTGATTCGGAAATAGGAAAACAGGGACATGGCGGTTTACAGATCGGCCAAGAGGGCGGCCAGGCTGGTGCCGGGCTGGTAATAGCGTGCCTCGATGCCCACCGCTGCAGCGGCAGACACGTTGGTCTGGTTGTCGTCTATGAACAGGATGTCCCGGGCCGGAAGGCCCACGCGGCGGATGGTTTCCTCATAGAATTCCCGCGAAGGCTTGAGCATCTTCATCTCCCAGGAAATGAACTCTCCCCGGAAAGTGGTCCGGGGCTCAATTCCATTCTCCCGGAAAATCTGGTAGGTGCGGGCCATGGAGATGGGGTTATTGTTGGACAGGAGGTAAAGCGGATAGCGCATGGAAAGACGCTTGATGGTTTGCACGGTGTCTTCCCTCATGCCCACCAGCAGGGCGGCCATGGCGCAGTCCACGTCGGCGGGCTGGCAGCCCGGGCGGGATTCGGCCAGGATGAGCCTGCGGAATTCATCGGCCGGAAGAATGCCGGCTTCCATGTCTCCGTAAATGCCTTTCTGATGAGAAGGATCCAGAATCTCCGTAATGCGCCCGAAGCCCAGGATGGTCTGGAACGCCTCTATGCATCGGCCCGGATCCAGCTCGATGAGAACGCCTCCAATATCGAATACAATAGCTTTTGCCATACGGACACAAAGTTAATACTTTAAAAGAAATTCCCGCTCGCGATTTTCACAAATGGCGGCGGGATTTATAGTAAGGTATCAATATTTATGTCTGATACCACATTATTCCAATACCGTGCCAAAACTGGCAAACGGTGAAAAATTTTTAATGCTTTTTCTTCTTTTTCTGATTCCAGTCGCCATAAATCTCACTTACGTTGCCCGCCGTGATGAAACCATGGATATCATTATTCTTGAGGTAATTCATCAGGCTGGCGAACTCGTCCTGGGTAAGCAGGGCCTGGATTTCAATGTTCTGATGACCGTTATAGCCACCGGTAACATTGTACAGGGAACAGCCGCGCTGCAAGTCTTCAATAATGTATTTGCGGATTTCCTCGTAGCGGGAAGAAATGATGCACACGCGCTTGCGGCGGTTCAGGCTGGCGGTAAAGTAATCCAGGGCCAGGCCGTTGATCCAGGTGCCGATGATGCCGATAATCACCAGCCGGAACGGGTTGATGAAGAAGGCTGTGCAGCAGATGAGGGCGCCGGCCACCGTCACAGAAGTGCCGATATCGAAGTGCAGGTATTTGTTCACAATCTTGGCCAGAATATCCAGACCGCCGGTAGAGGCGTTGATATGGAAGAGGATGGTCTGCGAGGCGCTGAGGATGAGCACGAAGCACAGGAGGTCGAACCAGGGGTCTCCCATCAGCGACGTGGAACCGGGTTCCATAATGCGACTCACCGGAAACACCTTCTCCCAGAACTCGATGAAGGGACCCAGGATAAGGGCCGTGTATACGGTTTTGGCGCCGAACTCCGCGCCGATGAGGAACCAGGCCAGGACCAGCAGGATGGCGTTGATAATGGTCACCACCACGGACACCTTCACCGTCATGCCCGCCAGGCCGAATAGGCCGGAGATGACCATGGACAAACCGGTGATGGAACCGATGACCAGGTTGCTGGGCATAAGGAAATAATACACGGCGGCAGCGGCTATGAGCATGGCCACCGACATGATGATGAGTTCTTTCCAGAACTTCCAGGTTCCCAGGGTCTGAAGGATTTCTTTCATTTTGTTCAGTTTTAGCCTATAAAGGTAACACTTTTCTGGAAAAACAGCTAATAATACTTATAAAATCCAACAATGGATTCCATTCCGGCAAAGAGCTGGCGCAGGAGGTAACTCTCGTTGGGCGAATGGATGGTGTCGCGCTCCAGGCCGAAGCCCATGAGCAGCGGATCGATTCCCAGGATGCGCTGCATATCGGCCAGGATGGCTATGGAACCGCCGCCGCGGGCCGGGACGGGCTCTATGCCGTACACCTCCTTCATGGCCTTGGAAGCCGCCTGATAGGCGTGCGAACTGATGGGAATGAGGAAGCCGTCGCCGCCCTCGCAAGGCGTCACCTCAACCTTAATGTAAGGCGGTGCAATGCGCTGAAGGTGCTCCAGAAACAGTTGGGTAATCTTGGCCGATGTCTGCCAGGGCACCAGCCGCATGGATACTTTGGCGTGGGCCACGGAAGGCAGCACCGTCTTGGCGCCCACTCCCGTGTAGCCGCCCCAGATGCCGCACACGTCCAGGCAGGGCCGGATGGCGGTACGCTCCAGGGTGGTATAGCCCTTCTCCCCTTTCACTTCCTTGATATCCAGGAACTTCTTGTATTCCTCCATGTCGAAGGGTGCCTTGTTCAGGAGGGCCCTGTCATCGGCCGACAACTCCACCACGTCGTCGTAAAAGCCGGGAATGGTGACGCGGCCGTCAGCATCGTGGAGCGAGGCTATAAGGGCGCAGAGCTCGTTGATGGGGTTGGCCACCGCACCGCCGTAATGGCCGGAATGGAGGTCTTTGTTGGGGCCTGTCACCTTTACTTCCAGATAGGCCAGGCCGCGCATGCCGCAGTTGATGGACGGCACTTTCTCGCTTATCATGGTGGTGTCGGAGACCAGGATGACATCGGCCTTCAACAGATCCTTATGGGACTCTACCCACGCGGGCAGGGAGCCGCTGCCAATCTCTTCCTCGCCCTCGAAGATGAACTTAACGTTGTGCTTGAGCCGACCCGTGCGCAGCAGGAACTCGAAGGCCTTGATGTGCATGAAAAGCTGGCCCTTGTCGTCGTTGGCGCCGCGGCAGTAGATGGCCTCCTCGCCGGTGGCGGGGTCCTTGGCTATCACAGGTTCAAAGGGGTCCGTGCGCCATTTCTCCAGCGGTTCCGGGGGCTGGACGTCGTAGTGGCCGTACACCAGCACGGTCTTTTCTGCACCCATGTCTTTGAAGCCATAGACCACGGGGTGGCCGGCGGTTTCGTACACGGCGGCGTCATCGGCCCCGGCCTCTTTAAGAAGCTCTACCAGGCGCCCGGCACACTTGTACATGTCCGGTTTGTGCTCCGGCTTGGCGCTGACAGAAGGGATTCGCAAAAGGGAAAACAGCTCTTCAAAAAAGCGTTCCCGGTTTTCTTGGATATAGTTTTTCATCTTTGTGGCTTTTGCACAAAGATAATAAAACTATTCCGTCTGACCGCCGGCCAGGTCCAGAATCTCGGAAGTGATCTTCTGCTGACGGCCCTTGTTGTACTGAAGGGTGAGTTCGGAAAGGAGGTTCTCCGCGTTGTCCGTGGCTGTCTGCATGGCCACGGTGCGGGCGGCGTGCTCCGCGGCCGAGCTGTCCAGCAGCGCAGCGTAAAGTTTGAGCTTGAGCGTCTTGGGCTCCAGCGCCGCACGAAGCTCTTTACGCCCGGGTTCGATGAGAAGGTCCTCCCGGGAGGAGGACTCCTTTTCCTCCGCTAAAGAGAGGGCCGATGCTACGGAAAGGGAGTCCCCTCCCGCCTTCTGCAGCAGGGTTTCCACCACCGGCACCTGCTTGGCGGTGGAGACGAAGTGGGTGTACACCAGGAGCACCTTTTCTACGCGGCCTTCCTTGCAATCATCGGCCAGTTTCTCCACCAATTTAGCGGCAGGGCCATAGGAAGGATGCTCGATAAGGGCGTTCAGGTCTTCCGGCGTGGTAAACCCATCGCGACGCATGGCATCGGCCATCTTGCGGCCCACGGAGTACACGATGTCGCCAGGCTGCCGCACGCTGCGCACCTTGGCAATGACGTTGGCGTTGAACCCGCCGCAAAGCGAAGAGTTGGAAGCAATGGCAATGATGACCGTAGGCCGGGAAGCGGATGAGTTTTCCGGAGCATCGGCCATCATTTTAGCGACGGAAAACTCTCCGCTTTCCGCTATCAGCCGAGATGTCCGGTCGGTCCCAGGCATGACACCACTGACAGCCGTCAGCATATCCAGCAACGTCGCCTCATAGGGCCGCATGGCCTCGATGGCGTTCTGCGCCTTGCGCAGTTTGGCCGACGACACCAGCTTCATGGCCGACGTTATCTTCAGCGTACTCTTGACCGACGAAATCCGGCCCTTTATTTCCTTTAATGTAGGCATTACTTCATGGCCAGAATAACGGATTCGGCAGTATCGGCCAGGATCTTTTCTATTTCGGGGGTGAGCTTGCCGGCTCCCAGAGGTTCGAGGACTTCGGCCTTGGCGGTGGCGCGGAGGCGGTCCAGGAAGGCTTCCTGGAAGGGGCGCACCTGGTCAATGGCTATGTCCCGCATGAGGCCTCGGGTTCCGCAGTAGAGGATGGCCACCTGCTCGCCCACGGGCATGGGGCTGTACTGCGGCTGAATGAGCAGCTGGTTGTTCTTGCGGCCTTTGTCCAGGGCCAGTTCCGTCACCTTGTCCACATCGGAGGAGAACTTGGAGAAGGCCTCCAGCTCGGCCCACTGGGCCTGGTCAATCTTGAGGGTACCGGCCACCTTCTTCATGGACTTGACTTGGGCGCTGCCGCCCACACGGGACACCGAAATACCCACGTTGATGGCGGGACGCACACCCTGGTTGAACAGGGCCTGCTCCAGGTAGATCTGACCGTCGGTGATGGAAATCACATTGGTGGGAATGTAGGCCGACACGTCACCGGCCTGCGTCTCAATGATGGGCAGGGCGGTAAGGGAACCGCCACCCTTGACCTTGTCCTTCAGGGCCTCCGGAAGGTCGTTCATGGTCTGGGCCACTTCCTGCTGGTCGATGATACGCGCGGCACGCTCCAGCAGTCGGCTATGGAGATAAAAGATATCACCGGGATAGGCTTCACGTCCGGAAGGGCGCTTCAGGATAAGAGACACCTCGCGGTACGCCACGGCCTGTTTGGAAAGGTCGTCATAAACCACCAGGGCATGGCGGCCGGTGTCGCGGTAATACTCGCCGATGGCCGCTCCGGAGAAGGGGGCGTAGTACTGCAGGGCGGCCGGGTCGGAAGCCGTTGCGGCCACTACCACGGTATAATCCATGGCGCCGTGCTCCCGCAGGGTCTTCACGATGGAAGCCACGGTAGAGCCTTTCTGGCCCACAGCCACGTAAATGCAGAACACAGGGTCGCCGGCTTCGTAAGCCTGGCGCTGGTTGATGATGGTGTCGATGGCAATGGCCGTCTTACCCGTCTGGCGGTCGCCGATGATGAGTTCACGCTGGCCGCGGCCGATGGGAATCATGGCGTCGATGGCCTTGAGGCCCGTCTGCAGCGGTTCGCTCACCGGCTGACGGTAGATGACACCGGGAGCCTTGCGCTCCAACGGCATGTCCACTTTTTCCCCGTCGATGGGGCCCAGGCCGTCCAGCGGATTGCCCAGAGGGTCAATCACGCGGCCCGCCAGCTTGTCGTTCACGCCGATGGAAGCGATACGGCCGGTACGGCGCACCACCATACCCTCCTTCACCTGGTCTGTGGGACCCATGAGCACGGCGCCCACATTGTCGGCCTCCAGGTTCATGACCACGGCCATGAGCCCATTGCCGCAGTCCAGCAGTTCGCCGGCCTCGGCATGGTCCAGTCCGTAGATTCTCACTACACCGTCACTTACCTGCAGGACTTTGCCAATCTCCTCGAACTGGAGGTCGGTCTTCATGTCTTTGAGCTGCCCAAGCAGGATATCGCTCACTTCACTGGGTTTCAAACTTGTTGCCATCAGATTATTCTTCTGTTCTTTTCAATAAATTGCTGGCGGATCAGGTCCAGCTGGCGTTTGACGCTGGCGTCTATGAGGTAGTCGTCAATGTCAAAGACAAAACCGCCGATGATGGACGGATCCACTTCCACTTCAATGATTACATCGTCCCCCGTCTTTTGCTTGACCAGGGCTTTGAGGCGCTGCAGCAGGCGCTCGGAGGGCTCCGTTACCGTGACCAGGTGGGCCCTGCGGATGCCGATGCTCCTGCGATACTGGGTAACGTAGTCACGCAGTATCTCTTCCACCAGGTCCATGCGGCCGTTCTGGTTCAGCAGGGTGAGGAAGCGGCTCAGGTCCGGGAACATGCGGTTGCCCAGGGCCGTCTGGAGGAGCTTCTTCTTTTCAAAGGGACTCACCACGTCGTCGGCCGCCGACAGCATGCGCCGGAGGTCGGGCGTAGATTGGATGGTGCGCATAAGGGTTTCGGCCTCGGAGCACACGATTTCCCCCTGCCCGGTTTCCCGGACATACTTCACCAGGGCTGTTGCATAGCGCGTTATGACGATGCTTCGGTTCATGAGCGGAGTTGTGCCTCGCCGGCTTCGTCTACCAGCTTGTCTATGAAGGCGCGTTGGCTACCTTCGTCGGAAAGCTCGTTACGGAGCACTTTTTCTGCCACCTGCACACTCAGGAGGGCGATTTCCTTGCGCACGTCGCGCAGGGCGCTCTCTTTCTCGGCCGCAATCTGCGTGCGAGCTTCGGCAAGGATCTTGTCGGCCTCGGCCTTGGCCTGCGCCTTGGCATCGGCCAATATCTTGGCCTTGGTGTCGGTGGCTTCTTTCAGGATAGCGCTGTGTTCCCGGCGGGCTTCCTCCATCATCTGGGCCTGCTCGGTCTTCCAGGTTACCATCCTGGCTTCGATTTCACGGGCGTCCTGAATGGATTTCTCAATCCTTTCCTGGCGCTTGCGGACCATGTCCGTCAGCACTGGGAATCCAAACTTGGCCAGGATGAAGAAGACGATGCCGAAGATCAGCGTCATCCAGAACAGCAGCCCGAAATCTGGCGTAATCAGCGACATCTCTTACTTGCCGATAAGACAGACCAGGATAGCGAAGAGGCAGGCGCCTTCTACCAGTGCGCCGATGATGATGGCGGTAAGACGGTAGTGGTCGGCCTTCTCCGGCTGGCGGGCACCGGCCTCGAGAGCGGCCTTACCGATATTGCCGATACCGAAAGCGGCGGCGATGGCGGCGATAGCGGCACCCAGGGCGGCACCGGCCTTTCCAAGAGCTGCAGTGGTGGCAGCCTGAAGGAGCATAGTAGACAAAATCATAATACTATTGTTTTAAAGTTATTATTCTGCATTCTCTTCTTCCGGGTGTTGCCGGCTGAGGCCGATGAACACACTGGAAAGCATGGTAAATATATAGGCCTGGAGGAATGCGACCAGCAGTTCCAGGATGTCCATAAATACGCCGAACAGGACGGCGATGACACTGAGGCCTCCGTTCATAGCCGGGCCCAGTTCCGCGGTGAGGAACACCACCGACACCACACCCAGGATCATCATGTGACCGGCCAGGATGTTGGCGAAAAGTCGCACCATCAGGGAGAAGGGCTTGGTAAACAGGCCGATGATCTCGATGAGGGGCATCAGGGGGATGGCCTTCAGGAAAACGGGCACTTCCGGCCAGAAAATGTCCTTGTAATAGTGCTTGTTGCCGAAAAGGTTCACGGCCAGGAAGGTGAACATGGCCATCGCAAAGGTGATGGCAATGTTGCCGGTAATGTTGGCGCCGCCCGGGAAGAACGGGACAATTCCCAGCAGGTTGTTCACGAAGATGAAGAAAAAAGCGGTGAGCAGGTACGGCGAATAACGCTTATAATCCCGGCCGATACAAGGCTTGATGATGTCGTCTTCCACCATCATCACCAGCATCTCCAGCAGGCCGCTGAAGCCGCCCGGGGCTTCCTCGCGGGCGTCGTGTTTCCGGTACCACTTTACGCCCAGCAACACCAGCAACACCAGGATCAGGCTGTTGAACATGAGCCCGGCCACGTTCTTGGTGATGGAGATGTCCAGCGGACGAGCGTCGCCCGAAGGGGTATGTTCCATCACCCTGTCCTTGTGGGATTCTGCGTCATGCTGGATGAAAAAGCCCTCATACTCGTGCCCGTGGGCCAGTTTCCCGGAAGAGAACACATGCCATCCCGTGGTTTTGCTGTGTACGATGACCGGCAGCGGAACACTGATATGCTTGCCGTTCACGGTGGTGATGTGCCAGTCATAGGCATCCATCACGTGACCGTAAAGATACTCGTCCATGTCGAACGCCTGGGAAGCCTCTGCGGTTCCGGGGGCCTGCAGCAGAAGAAGGAACGATATGAGGAGCGTCAGCATCATACCTCCACGCACACTTTTACCAGGTTGTCCTTCACTTCCACGAATCCCTCACGGATATGCAGATGCTCTTCCCTGTCACCGGTCACGTAACGGACGTCTCCTTCCACCAGGGCGGTAACCATGGCGGCGTGGTCCTTGAGCACGGTGAACGGGCTCACCACACCCGGCAGCGTCACCAGTGACACGGCCGTCTGCACCAGCGTCCCCTCGGGGGAAAGGATATGTAATTGAATGTCGTCCATGAGATTGCTCGACTTCGCTAAGATTTCTCGGCTTCGCTCGAAATGACAAATACTATTTGGCAGCCGCCAAAATGGCTTCGCCCTTGGCTATGGCTTCTTCTATGGTGCCCACGTTCAGGAAGGCCTGTTCGGGGAGGTAGTCCACCTCTCCGTCCATAATCATGTTGAAACCCTTGATGGTGTCTTCGATGGAAACCATCACGCCCTTCACGCCCGTGAACTGTTCGGCCACGAAGAAGGGCTGGGACAGGAAACGCTGCACGCGGCGGGCGCGGTTCACCGTAGTCTTGTCTTCGTCGGAAAGCTCGTCCATGCCCAGGATGGCAATGATGTCCTGCAGTTCCTGGTTGCGCTGAAGGATCTGCTTCACGCGCTGGGCGGTGTCGTAATGGGCCTTGCCCACAATATTGGGATCCAGGATGCGGGAGGTACTCTCCAGCGGATCCACGGCCGGGTAGATGCCCAGGGCCGTAATCTTACGGCTGAGCACCGTGGTGGCGTCCAGGTGGGTGAAGGTGGTGGCGGGGGCGGGGTCCGTGAGGTCATCGGCCGGCACATAGACCGCCTGGACCGAGGTGATGGACCCGTTCTTGGTGGAGGTGATGCGCTCCTGCATCTTGCCCATTTCCGTGGCCAGGGTGGGCTGGTAACCTACGGCCGATGGCATTCGTCCCAGCAGGGCCGATACCTCAGAGCCGGCCTG
>JAFZWC010000054.1 GCA_017617475.1 Bacteroidales bacterium | reverse complement strand
CATTTAATTACTGGCCAGCGACACCAATCCCCATATTTCGAGGCCCGGAGGGCCGAGGCGCCACCAGGCGCGTGCCGGAGTTAGCGAGACTTCCTTAAGGAAGTTGAGCGACGGAGGCACCGGCCGGAACGAAGTGGAGGCCGCATGCTCCCTGGAAGGGGGCTCCGGCGCAGCCGGTGGGGGTTAGAGTGCAGTCCTGCCCCGCTACACAACGCAAAAAACCAGCCGGTATGGCTGGTTTTTCATGCTTAGTAGCGGAGGCAGGACTCGAACCTGCGACCTCCGGGTTATGAGCCCGACGAGCTACCGACTGCTCTACTCCGCGGTTTGGGATTGCAAAGGTAGAAAGAAAAATTGAAATAACAAAATTATTACTATATTTGCGAAAATAACACAAATTAACCTATGAAAAGACTTATTTCTCTTACACTTATGGCCATCGCAGCCTTCGTAGCCATTTCCTGCGACAAGGACGATGCTGAAAGCGGCGTTGTGGGAACCTGGCAGATGAGGGCCGACGAGTATCACTATTTCGATGCCACCTTCAACTCTGACGGCACATACGTATGGAACTGGATGGGCGCCAGCGGCGGCATCAAGGACGAGGGTACATATACTTTTGAAAATGACCAGATCACAATGAAAGCCACCACTATGTGGGAAGAGGACTACGAGAATAAAGGACACTACAATAAAACCAGCCTGTCCTCATTCGAATGGCACGAAAAACGCGTGGTCACCGTCCACAAGAATCTTGGCGGAGTTGCCTTCTGGGATTGGAAAGGCGATTATCTCATCAATAACTCCGAGGATTTCCGCTTTGGAAAGGACGGCGTAATCGTTTTCAAGAAAGGATTCGACTTCAAGATCAAGAAATCGGACCTTATCGGCACTTGGGAAGATTATAACGAGGACAATTCCCTTTGCAGGCGTCTGATTGTGGAAGACGGAAAATTTAAAGACTACTCTGTCTGGTACAACGAAGACGGATCGCTGTGCGTACACAAGGAGATCGGCACCTGGACCCTGAGCAGCAATGTTCTCTCAATGAAGTTCACAAACGGCTACTCTTCTTATAAGAGCCTTGGCTGGAACAAGGAGACTCAGCAGAACGATTATCTCTATTATAATGTCAACCCCGATACCCTTGAGGCCGAACAGTGGGAATCATATACTTACGATTACACTCAGGAACTGTATATTTACATTGACGGAAACAAAGTGGTCTCCAATATGGGCACGCTGTTTAAGAAAAAGTAGCGCTCCAATAAAACAAAATCGCCGACCATTCAGGCCGGCGATTTTTTTATTTAAGAAATGCCAGAATGGCATCAATGTCCGTTACCGGGAAGGCTTGCTGCTCTCCGCTCACCAGATTCTTGACATTCACCGTGCCGGCCTCAATCTCAGAGGTACCATTTATAGATATAAACGGTATAGACCTCTTTTCCGCGTATTCAAACTGCTTGCGGAGTTTGGCGGGCTCAGGGTAAACCTCAACGGGAACGCCGGCGGAACGCAGCGCGCGAGCAACGGGAAGGACGTACTTCATCTCATCGGCCCCCATCACTGCAAAGAGCAAGGTTGTGGCCTGCTCAAGAGACGAAGGGAAGAGGCCCAGACCTTCAAGAACGTCGTAAATTCTGTCGGCCCCGAAGGAAATGCCCACGCCGGAGAGGCCCGGGAGGCCGAAGATGCCGGTGAGGTTATCGTACCTGCCACCGCCGCAAATACTGCCGATTTCCCAGTCCAGAGCCTTGACCTCGAAGATGGCGCCGGTGTAGTAGTTGAGGCCGCGGGCAAGGGAAAGGTCCAGCTCCACGGGGCAGGAGACGCCGGCAGCATCGATCAGGCCAAACAGCTCCGAAACCTCCTCAAGACCCAGCAGGCCCACCTCCGAAACAACGCCGGAAGCGCTGCCGCCCTGGAATAGCCCCTTCATGGCCTCCAGCTTCTTAGAGAACCCACCCTCAAGGGACAGGATCTGGCGAATCACGGCAATGCCCTGGGCCGAGATACCCTTATCGGCCATTTCCTCCTCCACTTTTTCCAGGCCGATTTTGTCCAGCTTGTCGATGGCCACGGTGATGTCCACCACCTTGTCCGGAGCGCCGGCAATTTCTGCAAAGCCGGTGAGAACCTTTCTGTTGTTGATGTGCACGCAAACGCGCACGCCCAGCTTGCCAAAAACGGCGTCCACCATCTGGACCAGTTCAAGCTCGTTCAGCAGGGACTTGCTGCCGATAACGTCAACGTCGCACTGGTAGAACTCCCGATAGCGGCCCTTCTGCGGGCGGTCCGCCCTCCATACGGGCTGGATCTGGTAGCGCTTGAAGGGGAAGGAAATGTCGTTCTGGTGCTGGACAACGTAGCGGGCAAAAGGCACGGTAAGATCGTACCTGAGGCCCTTTTCGCACACCTGTGAAGGGAGTGGCTTGGAGAAATCCACGTCCGCAAAAGCGTCACCGGAGTTGAGGATTCTGAACAACAGCTTATCACCTTCTTCACCATACTTTCCAAGCAGCGTGGAGAGGTTCTCCATTGCCGGAGTTTCTATCTGCTGATAGCCGTAAGTGCGGAATACGCTGCGGATGGTATCGAAGATATAGTTGCGCCTGGCCATCTCTTTCTGGCCAAAATCACGGGTGCCCTTGGGGATTGACGGTTTCTGAACTGCCATTGCTTTTTTTATTTTTACAAAGATAGGCATTTTATCCAAAATTAGTCTTATATTTGTAATCCAATATGCGAGATTAGCTCAGTTGGTAGAGCGTTGGCTTCCCAAGCCGAAGGTCGCGAGTTCGAGACTCGTATCTCGCTCCACTAAAACTATGGACAAACAGATTGCTTTAAACCCCAATCAGGTGGTGGCATATCTGGGCAAGCGCCCGGAACAATTCACACGTGAGGACATCCTCCGTTACATCACCGAAAACGGCATCCGCATGGTGGACTTCATGTACCCCGCGGAAGACGGAAGAATCAAAACATTAAATTTCACCGTAAATAACCTGGAATACATCGAAACCGTGCTCACGGAAGGAGAGCGCGTAGACGGCAGCAGCCTCTTCCCCTCCTTCATCGAGGCCGGCAACAGTGACCTTTACGTAATCCCGCGCTACCGCACGGCATTCATCGACCCGTTCCAGGAGAACCCCACGCTCTGCCTCCTGTGCAGCTACTACGATAAGAACGGCCAGGTCTTTGACTGCTCGCCCCACGCCACCCTCATGAGGGCGGAGGCCGCATTTGAAAAGTCCACCGGCATGCAGTTCGAGGCAATGGGAGAGCTGGAGTACTACGTGGTCCGCAAGGCCGATTCCCTCTTCCCCGCCACAGACCAGAAGGGCTACCACGAAAGCGAGCCCTTCGCCAAAATGAACGATTTCCGCCGTGACTGCATGATTCACGTAGCCCAGACCGGCGGCCAGATCAAGTACGGTCACAGCGAGGTTGGCAACTTCACCCTTGACGGCGAAATCTGGGAGCAGAACGAGATTGAGTTCCTCCCCTGCCCCGTGGAAACGGCCGCAGACCAGCTTGTACTGGCAAAATGGGTCATCCGCAACCTGGCATATCAGCGCGGCCTGGATGTCAGCTTCGCACCCAAGATCACCGTGGGCAAGGCCGGCAGCGGCATGCACATCCATATGCGCCTGATGAAGGACGGCCGCAACGCCACCCTTGGCAAGGACGGCAAGCTCAGCGAGGAAGCACTCCGCGCAATCGCCGGCCTCATGGAAATGGCCCCGTCCATCACAGCCTTCGGCAACAAAAATCCCACCTCATACTTCCGCCTGGTGCCCCATCAGGAGGCCCCCACAAACGTGTGCTGGGGAGACTGCAACCGCAGCGCCCTTGTCCGCGTACCGCTTGGCTGGACCTCCGGCGT
>JAFZWC010000053.1 GCA_017617475.1 Bacteroidales bacterium | reverse complement strand
GGTAGACTCCAAGGAAATCGCCTTCATCATCGCCGGCCGTAACGCCTTCAAGGAGGCCTTCCGCAACGCCGGTCCCAAGATCCTGGAGCCCATCTACAACGTAGATATCTTCACCCCCAACGAGTATGTAGGCCCCTGCATGAGCGACCTCAACACCCGTCGCGGTATGATCATGAACCAGGATATGGAGAAGGGCTTCACCGTGCTGCACGCCCGCGTGCCGCTGGCCGAGCTCTACCGCTACTCCACCATCCTGAGCTCCCTCACCGGTGGCTCCGCTACCTTCCAGATGAAGTTTGCCGAGTACGTCCAGGTTCCCGCCGACGTCCAGACCAAACTCCTGGCCGAGTACGCTGCCCAGGAAGAAGAGGAAGACTAATTCCCTCGAATCCATTAAAATACCCCCTCCGAGTTCCGGAGGGGGTATTTTTTGTCAGGAGGAAGCGGTTTACAGCTTAGTGACCATTCCGGCAATCTGGTTGCCCAGGCCGATGGTGTAACCTTCGCTTCGGAAGAAGACCCGGTTGAAACTGTCGGCAATCAGCACTACGGGACGGGCTCCATCCAGGAGTTCGTCCTTTGCTAAACCGTAAACCACCGTTGTGGGAAGCTTGCCGTATCGGCCATCCCGCTCTTCCTTGCGCAACTGCTCAAGGGCTTGTTCGGAGGAGCAGAGCAGGACAATGGGGCGTCCCCAGTTCTCCAGCTGCTCGCGGGCGGCGGCAAGGTCCCGCAGGGCGTGGTTGGTGGGCTCTTTGCCGGGCTCCAGCAGGGCCAGCACATAGAAGCCCCGCCCAACCTGGGACAGAACAGAAACCTGTTCCCCGTTTACCGTAACGCGGCTTTCGGCGTCAAAACTCCCTATTACGGGCAGGGCCCCGGCGTCTTCGTTGATGCAGAGCTCCTCTACGGTCTCTTTCCCCTCCTCAATGAGCAGGAAGCGCATGGAAACGGGAACGGAACCATCCGAGAGGCGGTTTCCGGAGACCAGCAGATAAGTGCCCTCGTCCAGTTTACAGCCGTTTTTGAAAGTGTGGATCCAGTCGGTTCCGCCGCCCATGTCCACTTCGCCTTCGTCAAAGGAGAGGAGTTGCGGCCGTCCGTCCACAATCTTGGACAGGGTGAAATGGGTGTAGTACTGAGGGTTCTCCACGGCCTTGGTGGGCTTATAGGTAAGCCTGAGGGTTCCCTTGGGGTCTTCCTTCCCCTGGGCGGTGTTGAGAGACTTCCAGTCTCCACCTTTTTCCCTTGTTTCCAGCACGCCGGTCACCGGGTTCTTACGGGCGTCCTTGCCGCGGGCCCGCAGGAGGGAAACGGTGTAGATGTCCAGCGAACGGGGATCGGCCAGCTTGCTCTTCCATACCCCTTCGGGCGACATGGGAATATTCCATGCGGTGGGGTCTTTGATTACCGTGATGCCTTGCTGCGTGGCGGCGGCTCCCGGATTAGACTGGAAATAGTTGTAGAAGTCCGTGAGGAACTCGTTCTCCACGCGGGCGCCGAAGAAAGGATCGGCCGTGTAATAGGAGAACAGCAGCGGTAGGGTAATGTCGTGGAAGTCTTTGGTGCTGAGGGAAGACAGGATTTCGTCGGCCGCTTCGGGCGAGGTGCACTGGGTCATGAAGGTCTTGATGACATCGGCATTCCCACGTGCGCGTACGATATAGGAGGCCATCTTGTCGTCATAACCATGCTCCCGCACGAAGGCAAGGGCCTCTTTTTGTGTGGGGAAAGTGGCCTCGTAGGCGTGGCGAAGGGAATCTTCGTAAGCGGTGCGGCGGTCGTTGGCGGCGCGCTGTTCCGGCGTTACCTCCGGGAGCTTCACGTTTTCCGGCGGGGGCACCAGGGTGAACGCCTCCTTCACGCCCACGGGGGTGGCATACTTGTCTCCCGCATAATACCGGAGCGTAATGGTGGCTTCAGTATCCTTGCCGAAGCTAACCTTGGTATAGCCGAAGGAATTGCCCTTGGAGGCCCATACCAGCATGTCTCCCAGGCCGGCGCTGGTGAAGGTGCGGCCTTCGGCGTCCGTATACTTGGAAACGGCTGGATAGAACTCGGCGTAATTGTAGATGCAGAAATCTACGCGGGCGCCTTCCACGGGCTTGCCGGCGTCTTTGTTGGGTGCCTCCGGAGACCACATTACCTGGAAGTCGATGCGGGCCGTCTGGGCGTAATTGTCAATGAGGTTCACCTCTGTATAGTTGGGGCTTTCCAGCACCACTTCCTCCGGTCCGTCATATTTGCCGAAGACCTTGGTATGCATGAGCATGGCGCGGGAGGCGGGGGCGTTGAACCAGCCCAGGTTCAGCACCGGTTCGGGCTCGCAGGCGCCCAGGAAGTACCAGGTTCCGTCGGCCCAGGCTTCCACCCAGGCGTGGTTGTCGTCGGTGTGGGCCCAGCGGGGGGTGTATACCTGGCGGGCCGGGATCCCCACGCTGCGAAGGGCGGCCACGCAGAAGGTGGACTGCTCCCCGCATCGGCCCAGGGCGTTCTTAACCAGGTTCAGCGGCGAAGAAGTGCGGGCGTCCGAGGGCTGGTAGGTCACCTTTTCATGGCACCAGTGGTTCACCTCCAGGATGGCCTCCTGCATGGAGAGCCCCTCAATCCGGGGCAGCAGTTCCTGCTGGAACACCACGCGGGAGCTGTCCAGGCTTTCGTTATTCACGCGGATGGGCAGCACAAAATGGCGGAACTCCCGCTCCGGAACATTCCAGCGGCTCCGGGTATCCAGGGCCGCCCGTACGTTCTGGAGATAGAATTCGGGCGAATAATCCGTCACGTCGGCCATCGGCATATAGGCATACAGGAACTCCAGGGCGTCTTTCTCCTGGGCCGAAATTCCCTTGGGCAGGACCATGAACGGTGCCAGGGCGCCCTGATGGGCCTCCTGCCGGTCCTTAAAGTCCTTGACATAATACTTCTGGCCCGTGCAGGAAAGCAGCAGGCCGGCCGTGCAAAGGAAGAGCAGCAGTTTTTTCATAGAGGTTACAGTTTTTTGGCCAGGGCTTCCAGCTGGGCACCCATGCCGATGGTATATCCTTGGGAAATAAATATCACCTCGCCGTCCGTGTTGGCCATAAAGACCACGGGCAGCTGGTTCTCACGCAGTTTCAGGCTCTCGGTGATGCCCTTGAGCACGCTGCCGTCGGCATCGATGGCCAGGACGGCAGTGGAAGGCAGGGTGCCGTAGCGGCCCTGCTGAATCTCTTCCTGCAGGCGGTCCATCTGGGCCTGGCTGGTGGTAAGCAGATAGATGGGCCGACCCCATTTTTCCAGGGCGCTGCGCTCTTCGGCCAGGTCGTGCAGGACGTGGTTGGTGGGTTCCATTCCTACATCCAGAACGGCCGCTGCGTAATAACCCTCTCCGGGTTTCGCGGGCAGCTTGCCGGCGTCGAAGGAGCCTATCACGGACACTTCTTCCGGGATGGTTTCAATAATCAGGGGCACCTGCAGTTTCTGGCCGGCCGTCACATGGAACAGCGTTACCGTGACCGGCGTGCTGCCGTCCGACAGCCGGTTCCCGCTGGCCAGGAGGTAGTCGCCTTCCGGCAGCTCGCCGCTGTTGCCGCGCGGGGCACGGGGGCCCGGGCCGGGACGACGGCCGCCCATCCCCAGAAACATCATCCGGAGGCCGCCGTTTTCAATTTTGCTGAGCGTAAAGTGCTGGCCGAACTGGGGCTGCTCCACTCCCTCTACGGGCGTGTAGGCCAGCTCCACCTCGCCGGTGGGCATACTGCCTTCTCCAGCCTGGAGCGAGCCGGAGAAGCGGTTCCGGCGAATCTCTACGCCAAACGTACGGCCCAGCGCCACCGTCAGAAGATCCCGGGAGCGGGCGTTGGCCACGCGGGCTTTCCAAACACCAACCGGCGACATGGGAATATCCCAGAAGAGCGGGTTGTCGTCTACGGTGATATTCTGGTTCACCCAGTCCATAATGGCCTGGGCGTTGCCCCGGAACTGCTCCTGAAGCTCGGCCGGAACATTTTGCAGGAACCAGCCCTTATAAGGGGAAAGGAATTCGGTCTCGATGCGCACGGGCAGCACGCTCTCCGTAGCATTGTAGCTGTCCCACAGGATGGCAGAGGGCACATCCGAGAGGTCTTTGCGGCTCAGGCTCTGCAGGAGACGCACGGCCCTCTCTTTGTCCTCGGCTGTCACAAGGAAATCCTTGATAACCTTGTGATTGCCGGCCGATCCTTCCACCAGGCGGGCGGCCTCGGCGGGCAAACCGTTCTCTGCCACAAAGGCATCGGCGGCCAGACGGTCCGGGAATCCGGCCATGTACGCTTTACGCACGGAGTCTTCGTAGGCCATGCGGCGGTCGTTTTCGGCCCTTTGTTCCGAGGTTACATCCGGAAGCGTCACGTCTTCCGGCGGCGGAACCATGAAATACAGTTCGCTGCTCACGGGGCTTCCCGTGGGAGAATCC
Organism: Bacteroidales bacterium; assembly: GCA_017617475.1. The sequence goes on along the minus strand of JAFZWC010000053.1, from coordinate 60,511 downwards.
AGGGTAACGGTAAGCTCCGTGTCCTGGCCGAAACGGCATTTGGCAAAGCCGTAATCGCTGCCCTTGGCGGCCCAGACCAGCATGTCTCCCAGGCCGGCGCTCAAGGTGGTGCCACCCTTGCCGTCCGTATACTTGGACACGGCGGGGAAGAACTGGGAAGAATTATAGATGCAGAAATCTACCCGGGCGCCTTCCACGGGTTTTCCATCGGCCGAAAGCACGGTAATATGCGCCTTGGCAGCCTTGGCGTAGTTCTCGATGAGATTGATCTCGGTGTAATTGGGCGTTTCCAGCACCACTTCCTCGGGGCCGTCATAATGGCCGAATACCTTGGTATGGGTGAGCATGGCGCGGGAGGCGGGGGCGTTGAACCAGCCCAGGTTGAGGACGGCTTCCGGCTCGCAGGCGCCGATGAAGTACCACTGGCCGTCGGCCCAGGCCTCTACCCAGGCGTGGTTGCTTTCCGTGTGGGCCCAGCGGGGGGTGTACACCTGCCGGGCGGGGATGCCCACGCTGCGCAGGGCAGCCACCGTGAAGGTGGATTCCTCTCCGCACCGGCCCAGGGCGTTCTTCACAGAGGCCAGCGGGGCGTGCGTACGGCCGTCGGAAGGCTGATACGTCATCTTCTCGTGGCACCAGTGGTTCACCTCCAGGATGGCATCCTTCATGGAAAGCTTTTCCACGCGGGGCTTGAGTTCGTCATAAAAGACCAGCCGGGCGCTGTCCAGGTCTTCGTTGTTGGTGCGCAGCGGCAGCACAAAGTGGCGGAATTCCCGCTCCGGCACGTTCCAGGGCAGTTCCTTCCGGGCCTGGAAGGACTTCCGGACGTTGGCCAGGTAAAAATCGGCCGTATAGTCCGTCACATCGGCCAGCGGCATATAGGCATACAGGAATTCCAGGGCGTCCCGCTCCTGGGCCGATATGCCTTCGGGCAAGGTCATGAAAGGCTTGAGGGCGCCGCCATAGGCGTTCATGCGGGTTGTGTAGTCCTTTAAGGGCTGGTGCGCACAGGCGCAGATGGTAAACGCTGCGGCTAATGCCCCGAGTATCAGTTTCTTCATACAATCTGTGGTTAACATACAAATATACGAAAAAGTTATGTACCCGAGCATCAAAAAGCCCCTTCCGAATCTCGAAAGGGGCTCAATATGCGGATTATAGCACCAGCCTATTTGTTTTCGGCGGCCTCTACGGCTTTGAAGTAGCGATAGCTGCTTACCTTAACCTCGCCGATGGAATTCTCGTCACAGACGATGGTTCCGGCGGGGTGGTTCTGCAGGCCGCTCAGGGTGCAATAGTGGCTCATGGGGCCTTCGATGGCGGCCTGGAGGGCGCGTGCCTTCTTGCTGCCGAAGGCCAGGATGAGCACTTCCTTGGAATCCAGAACGGTACCCACGCCCACGGTCATGGCCTGTTTGGGAACGGCGTTCGGGTCTCCGCCGAAGAAGCGGCTGTTCACTTCCAGCGTATCCTGGGTAAGGGTGACCACGCGGGTGCGGCTGCTCAGGGAAGAGAAGGGCTCGTTGAAGGCAATGTGGCCGTCTTCGCCCACGCCGCCCAGGAAGAGGTCGATTCCGCCGGCGGCCAGGATGGCTTTCTCGTAGGCGGCGCACTCGGCGGCCAGGTCGGGAGCGTTGCCGTTGAGGATGTGCACGTTCTCCTTCTTGATGTCAATGTGGTCGAAGAGGTTGTGGTGCATGAAGCTCCAGTAGCTCTCCGGATGCTCGCGGGGCAGGGCCACGTACTCGTCCATGTTGAAGGTAATCACGTTCTTGAAGGACAGCTCGCCGGCCTTGACCATGCGGGCGAACTCGGCGTAGGTTTCCAGCGGGGTAGATCCGGTGGGCAGGCCCAGCACGAAGGGCTTGTCGGTGACGGCGGCCTTCTCTTTGATCTTGGAGGCAATGTAGTGGGCGGCCCACAGGGAGCCTTCCTTGGAGTTGTTACGAATAATGATCTTCATATCAATAGTGGTTATTAACTTTAATACAGTTTCAGGAACACCTCAATGGCCTGGTATTCTGCCATGCCCAGCTGGTCGTACAGCCTGGCGGTGTTGGAGGTGCGCTCCTCGGCCCTCTGCCAGAATTCGCGCGGGTCTTCACCGGGGAACGGAACAATGTCTTTCTGGGACAGGTGACGGAAGATGGCGTGACGCTTCATCACAACCTCGTCCGGGCTCAGCGGAACGGCCATGTCCACGCGGCCCAGCTCCCACTCCATCCAGGCGCCGCGGTACAGCCACACGTGGGTTTCCTTGGCCCAGGCGTTGCCGCCTTCTTCCTTAATCTGCTCCATGGCTTCCAGGGCGGCCTCGGTGCACACGCGGTGCGTTCCGTGAGGGTCGGCCAGGTCTCCGGCCATGAAGATCATGTGGGGCTTGAGTTTCTTGATAAGGTCTTTGATTATGTCCACATCGGCCTGGGTGCGCGGGTTCTTCTTGATGCCGCCACTCTCATAGAACGGGAGGTTCAGGAAGTGGGCGTTGGTGTTGTCGTTGAGGCCGAAGGAGCGTACGGCGCCGCGGGCCTCGGACCGGCGGATGGCACCCTTCATTTCCAGCAGGGCGCGGGGTTCGGGTTCGCCGGGGCGCTTGCTCTCCACCAGCTTCTTCACCTCGTCAAACTTGTCGGCGAAGCCCAGCTGATAGGCGCAGTCCATGTGCTGGAGAACCACGTCGTCGTGTACGGCCACGTTGCCGGAGGTTTCGTAGGCCACGTGTACGTCGTGTCCCTGGGAGGCCAGGCGGATGAAGGTGCCGCCCATGGAGATAACGTCGTCGTCCGGGTGCGGGGAGAAGATGAGCACCGTCTTGGGATACGGGCTGGCCGATACGGGGCGGGTGCTGTCGTCGGCATTGGGTTTACCGCCGGGCCAGCCGGTGATGGTGTGCTGGAGGTCGTTAAAGACGTCTATGTTAATCTTGTCGTACTTGGCAACGGTTTCGATGAGTTCGCTCAGGCCGTTGTTCTGATAGTCTTTTTCCGTGAGTTTGAGGATGGGCTTGCCGGTTACCTCGCACAGCCATACCACGGCCTTGCGGATGAATTTGGGCGTCCAGTCGCAGGGGCCGACCAGCCAGGGAGCCACGCTGCGGGTGAGGAGGGATGCGGCAGCCTCGTCCACGTAGAAGGAAATATGGTCGTGTTCCTGAAGCAGGGAGGCGGGGCACTCCGTGGTGCAAGGGCCTTCGGCAATGGCTTTCACGGCCTCGGCCTTGTCTTCGCCCCAGGCCATGAGGATAATCCTCTTGGAAGTGAGCATGGTGCCGATGCCTACGGTAATGGCCTTGTCCGGAGTGGCCATGATATCCAGATTGAAGTTCACGGACTGGCGCTTGCGGGAGTTGTAGGACAGGCGCACGGTGCGGGTGCGGGTCTTTTCGTTGGCGCCGGCTTCGTTGAAGCCCACCTGGCCCTTCTCGCCCACGCCGATAACCAACAAATCCAGGTTGCGTGCAAGGCTGTCAAATTTAGCGCAGTACTCGGTGAGTTTCTCCGGGGGAACGGTACCGTCCGGGATGTGGATATTCTCTTTCAGGATGTCCACTTTGTCCAGCAGGCTTTCGTGGATGCGGTGATTACGGCTCTGCGCGCCGCCGGCCGACGAAGGATAATACTCGTCAATGGTGACTACTTCCACATTCTTGAACGACACCTTCCCTTCCTGATAACGGCGGGTAAGTTCGCTGTACAGGGTTTTGGGCGTGGAGCCTGTGGTGAGGCCCAGGCGGAACAGCCCGTCTTTGTGGGCGTTGATGGCATCTACAATAAAGTCGGCAATCGCAATAGAGGCCGGGTCGGAATCCGGATAGACATTGGTCCAGATTTTCTCGTAAGTGTGGAGAATTCCCGCCGGCAGGTTCTTGTCGATGAGCCCGCCTTCGTAAGGTAATGTGAAATGTTTGCTCATAGTTTATTTAAGAATCTTTTGTATTCTTTCCAGTTTGCCGTCAACCGGTGCCGGCTTAACCCCCAGCAGATGGCAGAGGAGGGGGTAGAGGTCGATGTTGCGGAAAGCCGACTGCGCCCCTTCGGTGAAAGGGGCTTCATAGCCCACCTTGAAATCCGGGCCCACGGCGCGGAAGGCCACCATCATGTCGGTTTCCTTGCAGTCGAAGCCGTGCTCCCCGCCGCTGCGGGCGTTGCCCAGGCCGAACTGCCAGCCCAGATCCGGGCTCACGATAATCTCTCCCAGGCGATTGGACGTTCCGTAATGCAGGTATTCCGGAACTTCGCCTTTCTTCCACACGGAGATGTGCTCCACGCCGGTGAGGTGGTTGTACACACTATCTACGCAGCCTTCCTTCACCCAGATGCTGGAAGGCGTATTGCCCACGATGCGTTCCACCCAGTCCAGGGAGATGTAGTCCGAGGCGCGCACGAACCGGTCCGGGGAGATGTCCGTCATGCCGTGGTCTCCGGTGACGATGAAGTTGATCTTGGAGGCGTAAGGAAGGGCCATCAGGCGAAGGTAGAGGCTGTGCATGAGGCTGTCCATCTCTTCGCACATGGCCTTGGTCTCGGGAGACATGGGGCCGTACACGTGGCCGTGGTGGTCGGGTTCGTCAAAATAGCCCATGACCAGGCGCGGACGCTCCTTTTCCGGGAGGCTCATCAGGCGCACAATCTCGTCGCAGCGCTCGCTGAAGGTCCAGTGGGGGTCTTCGTCCCAGTTGCGGTAATAGGTGGGATAAGTATCCTTGACGGGGATATCCGAGCCCACCCAGTACAGTGAGGCGCACTTGACGCCCTGCTTCTGGGCCGTGACCCAGATGGGCTCCCCCAGGTAGTAACGGGGGTCGAAACGGGCTTCGGGATCCCTGATGGCGTATCCGTGCTGGGTGTCCGGGTTCCAGAAACTGTTGTTCACGATTCCGTGGTGATCCGGAACCAGGCCGGTGGCCATGGTGTAATGGTTGGGGAAGGTGGAGGAGGGGAATGAAGGCTCCATCCGGGCCTTGACCCCTACTGCGGCCAGGGAGTCGGAAAAGGGCATGTCGTAATAATCGGCATAGTCCCACCGGTTCCCGTCCAGGGATATGATTACGGTATAGTTGTCTCGTTTGTTCTGACAGGCGACGGCACACAGGAGGGCCGACCAAAAGAGAAGAATGAAGACTTTCCGCATAGGGTTTCGTTTGAAAACCCAAATTTAATCATTTTTTACATTTTTTCCGAGAAAAAAGCATCTCTGATGGGAGGCCACTCCTTCTCTTTCCACATGGCGTGGCCGCAGGTGGGGATACACACGAAACGCTTGTCCTGCGTGCCCAGGTTGTTGTAGATTGAGAAGTTGGTATGCGGCGGGCAGGTGGGGTCCTGCAGGCCGAAGGCCATGATCACCGGACAGGTAATCTGCGGGGCAAAATTCTTTACGTCAAAGTAGGAAAGGGTGCGGAACAGATCGTCCTGGTTTATTCCCAATTCTTCGGCCCTTTCGAACACCTGGTTCATGGGCCATACCACAATTTTGGCGTAGTCGGGATAATCGCCCAGGAAAGGAACGGCCAGCGATGCGGCCTTGACCCGGGAGTCCGTGGCGGCGGCAATGGCGGCAAAGGCTCCTCCCTGGCTTTCGCCCAGGACTACGATCCGGTCCACGTCGGCCTTTTCCAGCGTAGTGGCGAATTCCACGGAGCGCTTGACGTCGCAGAAGGCGCCGCGGTAGTAGTAAGTATCTTTGTCCTCAAGGCCCTGGCTCACCCATCTTTCCGCCGCCTTTTTGAAAAGGCCCTGGCCGCGGACGCTCACCAGGATTTCAATGCGGTCGGGGTTGCCGGAAGGGTCAAAGCGGTAGACTTCGGAACCGTATCCCATGTAATGAAGGAACACGGGATACTTGCCCGGGGCGTTGGGAATACAAACGGAACAGCCCGCCGTAACGCCGCCGAGGGACTTGTAATACACATCGTAGGTGGTGCGGAGTTCGTTGGTGTACTCGGGATTCTCTGTCCATTCCGCTTCCAGGGGAATGGCGTCCAGTTCGGTGAAGGTGCGCTCCCAGAAGGCGTCAAAGTCCGGCTGGGCGTCCGGGGCGCTTACCACGGCGTCGGGCCGCACGCCTATGTTAAACCGCACCGAATCCCGCAGGCGCACCTGGTAGAACCCGGGTTCCAGATTTCCCAGATCCACGCTCAGGGTGCTGTCGGCCCCTACGGCCACGTCGGCCTCAAAGACGGTCTCCGGCTCTCCCATGAGCGAGCGGTCTGTCACCAGGCAGAAGCCAGCCGGGCCGGGCGCGGCGTCCACGCGGGTGGTCAGGGTATAGGGGGCCTTTCCCAGGAAAAGCCATCCGTTGTCCGGCTGGGAAAAACCGGTAGGCGTTTCAATGGCGGAGTTGCAGGCGGCCAAAAGCAAGATAGTGAGGCCGATAAGGGAAAACCGGGTGCGCATGACGTGTTTTTTCTTCAAAGATAATGAGTTTTGAACAAAAGCTAAAAAGAATGCACAAGTGAATAACATATAACAATTACAAATACGCTACCTTTGCAACAGCTAGAACAACGAATAGTTCTTTGGTTAATAGTATGGTTAGGTAACATAGCCCGGGTGTGACGCTCGGGCTATGTTGTACAAAAAAAGTCCGGGCCGCGAGGTCCGGACTTTTCGTTTATGAAAGCAAGGTTTACTTCTTGGCAGGGGCGGGACGCATCATCATGCGGAAAGGATTGAAGGCTTCCAGCAGGCTCAGGGCCTCGCGGTCGGGGGCGTTGCGGACTTCGCTCTTCACATCGAAGATCATGGTGGCGGCATCCTCGGGGTTGTAGGCGGGCCACTCGGGGATGGCGGGGCAGTTGGGATTGCCGGTGCGCATGAAGGCGAGGAGGGCGGCCGACATCTGGTCGGAGACTCCGCGAGGCTCGGCGCCACCGCCGGTGTGGGTGACCATGAGGTCGGTATTCTTGAACCAGTAGCTGATGTCGGAGCAGTGGAAGGCGCGGATACGGCCGCCGAACAGCGGGGCGTTATAGTCGAACCAGGCCAGGTACACAGGGGCTCCGCCCTGGGCATACTTGGCGTCGGCCGTTGCCAGCACGCCGGTACGCTGGGCCACTACCATGTTGATAAACTCGATGGGTTTCTTCTTGGGGAAGGCTTTCTGGAGGGCCTTCATGGCTTCTTCGGCCTTGGGCTGACCGAAGTTGTCACGCACCATGGCTACGGCGTCCTCAAAGGAAATAGCCTCCAGCGTGGGATTCTCCTTGCTCAGGGCAAACTCGGAAGAAGTGGTGCAAAGCAGCAGCGGAATCTGGGCCGATGCGGCGTTGGGATCGGCGAAGAAGTCTTTGGGGAGCACCTCGCCGTCGGAGATGGGAGCAAAGCCGCCCATCATGCCGCTGGCGCCCACCTCGGCCGCCACCTTGTTGGCCAGGGTGTAATACTCTTCCCAGGGCATTTCCTGAAGCTTCTTCACATCGCCGCCCACTGTCTTGAGGATGGCGGCGCCCAGGGCCTTGGAGGCCTCGGCGTCGGAGGCGGTAACGGCATTGCCGGAGAGGGCTACGCCCTTATGGACCAGGCCCTAGGAGGAAGGCATGGCCATGACGTCGCAAACCTTGGCACCACCGCCGGACTGTCCCATGATGGTCACGTTGCCGGGGTCGCCGCCGAAGTTGGCGATGTTGTCATGAACCCACTGGAGGGCGGCCACCAGGTCCAGGACGCCTACGTTGCCGGACTGGGCGAAAGCCGGGCCGGCGGCGGAAAGGTCGGAGAAGCCGAACACGTTCAGACGGTGGTTCACGGAAACGAACACCACGTCTCCGCTGCGGGCCAGGTTGGCGCCGTGGTAACCGTCCTGCTCAATGCTGTTGCCGGCTGCAAAGCCGCCGCCGTGCATCCAAACCAGCACCGGGCGTTTCTTGCTGTCGGGAGCGGGGGTCCAGACATTCAGGTTCAGGCAGTCTTCGCTGTAGTCGTAGTAGTTCCAGTGGTCCGTGAAGGTGCTGGAATTGTTCTTCCACTTGTCCTGATGGGCCTGGGGGGCATCGTTGCCATAGAACATGGCGGGGCGGATTCCCTCCCATTTTTCAGGAGCTTGCGGAGGCATGAAGCGGTTGGCCCCGGCGGTGTTGGCCCCGTAGGGGATACCTAAATAAGTGTACACGTCGTCCAGGATATAACCCTGAACCAGGCCATACTGGGTCTGGGTTACGGCAATGTCGTCGCCCACGAAGAGGCGCTGTCCGTCCTGGGGGGGCTGGGTGTTACCGCAGGAGGCCAGGAACATCACCGCGGGAACAAGAAGGAATAGGATATGTTTCATATATTTATATGTGTTTAGCTGGAACAAAGGTAGCTTTTTGCAGGTACTTGACGCTTATTTTGTTGTCCATTCTTTTTGCCTTTTGTTCAAAATGTGTAGATTTGCATTTGGTTATAGTGTATTCTTTATGCAATCGTTCTTGAAAAACTACGGGTCCACGCTCCTGTTGCTTGCCGGCCTGGTCATAGGTGGCCTGTTGGGTGTGGTGCTGGGAGAGGATGCCGCCGTCCTGCGTCCGGTGGGCAATCTGTTCCTTAACCTCATCTTCGTGCTGGTGGTTCCGCTGGTGTTTTTCTCGGTGGCCCAGTCGCTGGTGGTCATGCGCAAGAGCGGCATCATCGGCAAGGTGCTGGGAACGTCCGTGGGCGTGTTTCTGTTCATGTCCGTGGCTGCGGGTATTTTCTCGTACGTCCTTATGTCCGTATGGAATCCCTTTGCCGATGTTCTGGGACAAGGCGGAGAAATAACCCTTTCCGGCGGTTTCCTGGACGATGAAGTGAACATTGGGGACGCCCTGGTGGGGGCCTTTTCCGTGAATGACTTCCCGCTGCTGCTTTCCCGGGACAACCTCCTTCCGCTCATTGTCTTCGCCGCCCTCTTCGGCCTGGCCGTCGCTTTTCTGGGAGAGAAAGTTCCCGTGATGGAGAAGGTGGTCTACGAAGGCGGCGCCGTTATCATGAAGATGATGGAGATGCTCATGAAAGTGGCCCCCATCGGCATAGGCTGTTATTTTGCCGATACGATCGGCCAGCTGGGCGGGCAGATTGTGGGGAATTACCTGGAGATCTTCCTGGTGGTATCGGCCGCCAGCGCCGTGTGTTATCTGGTCTTCAATACCCTCTACGCCCTGTTCTGCCATATTCCGCTGGGCAAATTCTGGAAAGAGATGATTGCCCCGTCCGTTACGGCGGTAGGAACCTGCTCGTCGGCCGCCTGCATGCCCGTCAACATGGTCGCGGCCCGCAGGCTGGGTGTGATTGATCAGATTGCCGACGGCGTCATTCCCCTGGGCACCAACCTGCACAAGGACGGATCGGTGATTACCTGCCTCGCAAAGGTTCTCTTTACCTTATATTTCTTTGGAATTACGCCTTCCGGTCTGGGTGCGGCTGCCCTTATCATTCTGCTGTCCATAGTGGACAGCGTGGTAATAGGCGCCATCCCCGTGGGGGGCATGACGGGTGAACTGCTCATCTGTGCTGTGCTGGGTGTAGATCCGGCCTTCGCCGCCACGCTCATGATTATCGGCACCATCTGCGACATCCCCGCCACCCTGCTCAACGCTACGGGCAACCTGGTCGCATCGGCCCTGGTGCAGCGCCTGACGGACAAGAAGGCTTAACCTACCGGGCCGCCGATGTGAAGGGCGAGCCAGTTGCGGATTTTCCGGACGATGGACCAGTTCTTCACGTTCTCCAGATGAATCTCCCGGCAGTTATTTTCTATGTCGGAAAGGAACGTGTAGGAAGCGTAGCGGGTGGTTTCTTCGTCATATACCAGGGCCTCTACCTCGTAGTTGAGGAAGAAACTCAGGTTGTCCATGTTGGCGCTTCCCATGGCCAGCAGATAATCGTCCATTATGAACTGTTTGGCGTGGAGCACGTGGTCCTGCCATTCATAAATGCGCACGCCGGCTTCCAGAAGGTCTTTGTACAGGGCCTCCCCCGTCCATTTTTCTACCGTTATGTCATTGATGGCGGGGGCAATCCAGCGCACGTCCACGCCACGTGCGGCGGCGTCCTTCAGGGCCTGAATGGTTGAGGCGGGCGGCGGCGTGTAGGGATTGTAGAACCAGAAATAATGCCGGGCGCTGTAAAGGGCCCATTCAAAACAGTTTCTGATGGGAAGGACTTTGTCGGAAGGGGATTCCGGAATAATCTGAACCGTCACGTCCGTGAACTGTTTCATTTCCGGAAGATTGTCCATTTCGGCCGCTTTATTTAAGTCTTCGGCCACATAGACCGGGTCCAGCTGGGGCGCCACTCGCTCCTGATTTTCCTGGAACACGGCCGATATGTCGGCGACGACGGGGCCGGTGATGCGGATATCGGCATCCCGCCAGTCAAAGAAGTATTCGTCCTGGATGTTGCGGCCGCCCAGGTAACCTATCTGGCCGTCAATCAGCAGAATCTTGCGGTGGTCCCGATGTGTGCCGATCTTGGGCCACACATAATCGACCAGCATCACCGGCTTGTGGAAGATGCCCAGGTTTACGTCGTCATCCTGAAGGGTGGCCAGTTCTTCCAAGTCTTCCCGGGTGTTGGCCACTTTGTCCAGGATTACGCGGACGTCCACGCCATCCCGGGCTTTTTGCCGCAGGATGTTCTTAACGGTGGTTCCCACCGAATCTGTGCGAAACTGGTAATAGTCCATGTAGATGGACTTGTCGGCATAATCCAGATCCTCCAGCATTATGTCCCACTTCTTGTGGCCGTCCGGAAACAGCGTTACCGTATTGCCCGGCGTGGGACTGAGGCCGGTATCTTTCTCCATCAGCGCGGCAAGCTCCTGGAAACCGGGGCGAATGCCCGGGTATTCCGTGGTGTCCTGCACCTGGGGAATATAGGACTGGTACAGCGGGGCGCGATATCCACACCCCGTCAGCAGCAGAATGCCAACCCAATAGAAAACCGTCCGTTTGGTCATAAACAATGCAAAGATACTATTATTCATTGGAGGTGTGACAATTAAAGACTAAATTTGTGATATGAAAAAGATTTTGATCCTCATTCTGGCTCTGGGCGCCGTTCAATTGAATGCCCAGGATTTGGATTTGTATAAGCAGATTGTCAAGGAACTGAGTTCGGAAACGTACCAGGGCCGCGGCTATGCCAAGGGCGGGGCCAACAAGGCCGGCCAGTATCTGAAGGCCGAGTTCGAAAAGGCCGGGGTTTCCGAGGTTGTCCTCCAGCCGTTCACCATTGACATCAACACGTTCCCGGGCAAGATGGAACTGTCCGTGGACGGCAAGGAGCTCACCCCGGGCGTAGATTTCACCATGCGCGAGTACTCCCCGAGCGTAAAAGGAGCCTTCCCGCTGTATTACGTAGATACGCTCAACTATAATTCGGAGAAGATTTTCCAGGACCTGGCCAAGCCGGAGAACAAAGACGCCTTCGTGGTGTGCGATTTCATGTTCTCCTACAAGCACAGGGCCGATTTCTCCCGCCTCCAGAAGAAGGACGGCGCCCCCAACGCCGGCATCCTCTTCACCTGGGACGAGCCCATGAAATTCTACAAGGCCTACGGAGAGAAGGTGATTGACAAGCCCATCATCTGGGTGCCCCACCGCTTCCCCCGGGACGCCAAAACCATATCGGCCGATATTGAAAACGAGTTCCTGAAGGACTACGAGCTCTTCAATGTAATAGCCAAGGTGGAAGGCAAGGACCACAGCCACTGTTACGTGTTCACCGCCCACTACGACCATCTGGGCAACCTGGGCAAGGATGTCTACTACGCCGGTGCGCACGACAATGCTTCCGGTACGGCCGCCGTGGTAACTTTGGCCGCCTACTTTGCCAAGCGCGTGCCCCAGTACGACATGTACTTCATCGCTTTCTCCGGCGAGGACGCCAACCTGCGGGGCTCTACTTATTATGCCGAGCATCCCCTGGCCCCGCTGGACCAGATCAAGTACCTGTTCAACCTGGATATGATAGGGGATAACAACCCCGTCCAGTACTGCGAGGTGAGCGAAGAAGGCTTGCCGGGCTTTAAACTCTTTGAAGAGATCAACAACGAAGAGCATTACTTCAAGGCCTTGAACCGGGGTGCCCTGGCCGCCAACAGTGACCACTATCCCTTCGCCGTGCGCCACGTCCCCTGCATCTTCCTGGAGAACGGGGAGGGAGACGCTTTCAAGTACTACCACACCGTCTATGACACTTACGAGAATGCCATCTTCGACAGTTATGCCCCGGTGTTCCGCCTGGTGCGTGACTTTGTAGAGAATTACTAAGGCGCTGAAATAGAGATGTTTTCCGCCGCTGGACAGGGACTTTGTCCGGCGGCGGAGTCTTTTGTACACAAAATGCCCACTTTTTGTCCACATAAAAAACTTTTAAAAATGTTTGCAAATCCAAATATTTGCCTTACCTTTGCGGTGTACTATTAAACTATTACACCAAGACATGAAGAAGTTAGTTGTTTTCGCAATGATGCTGACCGCCGCCCTGACGGCAGGAGCAAAGGAAAAATGCGACTGGAAAGGAAAAGTGGTAGACGAGAAAGGCGAGCCTGTAGCTTACGCCAATGTGGCCGTGCTCTCCCGGGCCGATTCTACAATGGTATGCGGCGCCGTCACGCAGGAAGACGGTACCTTTAATATAGTAACCACCGAAACCGACGGAATCATGATGGTAGCCATGCTGGGTTACCAGACGCAGTATTTCACGCCGGTGGACGGCATGGTCATCACCCTGTTGGACGACACCGCCATGCTGCAGGCCGCTTCCATCCAGGCCATCATGCCCAAGACCAAGCTTACCGGCGAAGGTCTGCAGACCAGCGTCCGCGGCTCCGTGCTGGAGAACGTGGGATCGGCCGAAGACGTCCTGGCCAAGACCCCGGGTCTCATCAAAGGACAGAATGGCCTTGAAGTAATTGGCAAGGGCGCCCCGCTGGTGTACATCAACGGCCGCCGCGTGACGGATGCCACCGAACTGAACCGCCTTCAGAGTAACGAAATCCAGAGCGTTGAGGTTATTACCAACCCCGGCGCCCAGTACGACGCCACCGTGCGTGCCGTGGTGCGCATCAAGACCGTCCGTCGCCAGGGCGAAGGCTTCGGCCTTAACCTGAACGCCTCCGACGAGCAGTCGCTGCGCTGGGCCAGGGGCAACGATCCCTTCGGCGCCATCAATGTGAACTACCGCACCGGCGGCGTGGACATCTTCGGCGGCATCAACTATGCGCACAATTCCTTCCGTCAGGTGAGCGATCTGGTAAAGGACACATACGGCGTCAACAAGCATATTAAGAACGCCGGCAACCTGATGGCCGAATCCCTGAGCCAGTCCCTTTACGGGAACGCCGGCATCAACTGGCAAATAGCCGACAACCACTTCCTGGGCGGCAAGCTGGAGTGGGGTCGCCGTTTCAACCCCGAATCCACGACCGTGGTGAATGACAATGTGTATGAAGACGGAACGCTGGTGGACAAACTCTCCACCACCTCCGTGGATGCATTGGGAGACAAGATTCCCTATAACCTGGGCGGCAACCTCTATTATAATGGTCTTGTGGGCGGCAAGCTGGGTATCGACATCAACCTGGATTACTATGGCACGCAGGATTCGGCCAAGACCGCTTCTGAAGAAACCAGCGACATGACGCACGATGCCGCCATAAGCTCCTGGAACGACAACGACGCATCCCTGTACGCCGCCAAGGCCGTGCTTTCCTATCCCATCTGGATGGGCCAGCTGCAGCTGGGAACGGAAGAGTCCTTCTCCCGCAGGCACGACAACTATTCCGTGGCCGGCATTCCCGTACCGGCTTCCCAGGCCACGGTGAAGGAAGACAATATTGCCGGCTTCGCCACCTACGGCGCCTATATTCCCAAGGTGGGCCAGCTGAGCGCAGGCGTGCGTTACGAGCACGTGCATTACTCTTATGAGGATGCCATGAATCCTTCTTCTGCGGTAGACCGCAAATACTCCAACTGGTTCCCCTCCGTCTCGTACGCCAATGTCTTCGGCCCCGTGCAGCTCATGCTCAATTACAGCGTCAAGACCACGCGTCCCAATTACGCGAACCTGTCCAGCGCCATCCGCTACAACAGCCGTTACATCTGGCAGAGCGGCAATGCCGAGCTCCAGCCCAGCATCATGAACAATGTGAGCCTGGGAGCCGTGTATAAATGGGTTACCGTCATGGTGAACTACACCCGCATGGACCACGCCATGATGACGTGGAGCGAACCCTACAACGACGAAGGCGTGGTGCTGGTAAAGCCCCGCAACATTGAAGAACCGTTCCGTACCATGGCGGCCTACGTGAACCTCACTCCCACCATCGGCGTCTGGAACCTGAACTATACCTTCGGCCTACAGCCCCAGTGGCTCAGCATCACGGTGAAGGACCCCCGCGAGGCCAGCGGCAAGCGCGTGACCAGCTTCAACGGCAAGCCCATCTTCTTTGCCCAGCTGTTCAACACCTTCACCTTCAAGGGCGGCTGGCAGTTTGAACTGGGCGGCGTGCTCAACAGCAAGGGATACACCCAGAACCTGTATCTGAAGACGGTTGTCTTCAATCTGACCGCCGCCGTGCAGAAGACCCTGCTCAAGGACGGTTCCCTGGTCCTGCGCCTGGAAGGTTCCGACCTCACAGGAACGGGCAACTACAACGTGGACACCGACTTCGGCAACCACACCATCACACAGACCAACGTGATGGACAACCAGCGCATCAAGTTCTCCATCCGCTACAACTTCAACACGGCCCAGAGCAAGTACCGCGGCACCGGCGCCGGCTCCGACGCCAAGTCCAGAATGTAAGCCCTCCTCCGACGGCAACTCCGGCACCATCTCTGGTATGTACAGAAAAAGTGCCTCCCAGGCACCTGGACGTGTACATACCAACGCCCAAAGTGCCGAAAAGCCCACTTCTAACAAAGGTATGTACAAGAAAAGTCCTTCCCAACGCAGAAACCATGTACATACCAGGTATGTGTCTCCCGCTAGGGTTAATAACCGGAGGCCGAAGGCCGACAGGGCCCGCAGGCCCGCACCGCCGCTTCTGCGGCGGAGTCCCTCCCCCGAGGGGAGGGATTTAGGGAGGGGGTAACGAAAGACCGATCATTCCCGCTAGGGCAAACAGAAAGCCTGGCCAGACGGCCAGGCTTTCGTGTGCCCAGAGCGGGAATCGAACCCGCACGATATTGCTATCACAGGATTTTGAGTCCAGCGCGTCTACCAATTCCGCCATCCGGGCAGGGCGTCTTAGAAGACGGACTGCAAAAATACGCCAATTTAAGGGAACTGCAAAATTTTTTTGTGGGACGCCGTTAAAATGAGTAACTTGCAACAAATCCCCTTCCATGAGACACTGTCTTCCTATTTTGCTTTTGTTGGTATCGGCCTGTACCGCACCGGTACGAGAACCCGTAAAAACCACTTTCCAATCCAGCCAGCCATGGCGACCGACCATTGACGTAAGGGCCGACGCCGTAATGGTGTACGGCGTAAATGGGACGCTGGAAGAACGTCTCTCCTCCTGGCGGGAAAGGGGCTACGAAACGCATTTTATGACCGGCATAGCCTGGGGCGGCTATCAGGACTATTTTACAGGGCTGTGGGACGGGCGGCCACACCTGGACGAAGGTCAGGTAAATGCACGGGGAGACACTCTCTGGCACGGAAAAATGGTTCCCTACATTGTCCCTACGGAGAATTATCTGCATTATTTCAAGGAGCAGATTATCAAACGGGTAGTCGATGCGGGCGTTGACCATATCTTCCTGGAAGAACCCGAGTTCTGGAAAGCGGCCGGTTACTCGGATGCCTTCAAGCGTGAGTGGGAGGCTTATTACGGCCGTCCCTGGCGGCCCCAGCACGAATCTCCGGAAGCCACGTACCTTACTTCCAAGCTTAAGTATCATCTGTATTACAGGGCTCTGGATGAAGCGTTTACCTACGCCAAGGAGTATGGCCGGAGTCTGGGCCGGGACATCAAGTGCTATGTGCCGACCCACTCACTCATCAACTACACCCAGTGGCAGATTGTGAGCCCGGAAGCCTCCCTGGCATCACTTCCTTGTGTGGACGGTTACATCGCCCAGGTTTGGACCGGCACCTCCCGCGTCCTCAACTACTACAACGGCGTCCGAAAAGAACGGGTGTTTGAGACCGCCTTCCTGGAGTACGGATGCATGGCTTCCATGACGGCCCCCACCGGCAGGAGCCTTTGGTTTCTGACAGACCCCATCGAAGATGGCGTACGGGACTGGGAAGACTATGGCCGGAACTACCAGGCCACTTTTACCGCCCAACTCCTCTATCCTCAGGTCGCGTCCTATGAGATCATGCCTTGGCCGGCCCGTATTTATGAACGTTTCTATCCCGTGAGACCCGGTTCCACGGAAGTCTCCCGCATTCCGGCAGACTATGCGACCATGATGCAAGTTATGACCAACGCATTGCAGCAAATGCCCAAAGCCGCAGAGCGCCGGGCCGAGGTGTCTGTCCTTATGGGCAATTCCCTCATGTTCCAGCGGGATTCCTCCTTGTCGGGATTCTTCGGCCTGGCTATGCCTCTCCTTAAGCGTGGCTGCCCGGTGGGTATCACGCACATTGAGAACCTTGGCTACAAAAAGGCTCTGGAAGGCGTCCAGCTGCTCCTGATGAGCTATTCCAGCATGAAGCCGCTAACCTCTCAGGCTCACCAGTATCTGGCCGACTGGGTACGGCGCGGCGGAAAGCTTGTCTACAGCGCCACGGACAGCGACCCTTACCAGCAAGTCCAGGAATGGTGGAATACCGGAGACTATGCCTTTTCCGCTCCCGCCGATCACCTGTTCGGCCTGATGGGCCTTCCTGCCGGGGCTCCAGCCGGCACCTATTCTTTCGGCAAAGGCTGCGTAAGCGTCCTTCGGCAAGACCCGGAGGAATATATCAATCTGGCCGGTGGTGAAAAACCGCTTTTGGAGGCGGTGGAGTCATGTATCGGCCCGCGTCCTGTCACCAACGCCCTTACCCTGGAACGCGGACCCTACCGCATTGTTGCCGTAATGGATGAAGGCCCTTCGGATGTGCCCTATGTGGCAGAAGGGTGCCTGGTTGACCTTTATGATCCGGCCCTTCCCGTGTATACCGCACGTGAGATTCCTGTCGGGTCCCAGGCTCTTTTCTATGATGTCCATAAGGCAGGACAAGCACCACAAATCCTGGCCGCCGCCAGCCGGGCCTATGACCAGAAGCGCGAAAAGAACCGCTTTTCCTATCTCTGCAAAGGCCCCGCGGACACCTGGAACGTCACGCGAATCCTCCTTCCGGCCGCGCCCGTAAAGGTTTTGGTAAACGGCGAAGACTATTCGGCCCTTTGGGACGAGACCAGCAAAACCTGTTTTCTGCGCTTTCCTAACCAACCCGATGGCGTACAGGTGGAAATAGGCTGGTAACTGCCAAATTTTTCCCTTATCTTTGTAGTCTATGATTAAGGGACTCGCCCATATTGCCGATGTGGCCGCCTTCCTGAAGGAAGAGCCGGAACTCTATGTGGTCTATGACGAAAACGTGGCCTGGATTGCCGAAGAAGTGGTCAAAGCGCTTCAGGAGATTCCCGGTCAAGCCGGGAATGACGGATGTCTCCGCGCCGCCATCGGCCTTAAGACCTCCGAGGAACTCAAGACGCTGGAGACGGTGCAGACGCTGTGCCGGCAGCTCATGGAGGCCGGGGCTTCCCGGAAAGCCTTCCTGCTGGCCGTGGGTGGCGGTATCACAACGGACATGACCGGCTTTGCGGCCGCCATTTACAAGCGCGGCATACGCTACGCCAACCTGCCCACCACGCTTCTGGCGCAGGTGGACGCGGCCATCGGCGGAAAAACCGGCGTAAACCTGGACGGCTACAAAAACATGCTGGGCGCCTTCCGCATGCCGGAATACACCTTCCTCTGCGCCGATGTCCTCAAAACCCTTCCGCCCCGCGAACTCCGCGCCGGCCTGGCCGAAATGCTCAAGACATTCCTCATAGGCGACGCCAAGGCTTACGCCGAGGCCCTCAAAGGCATAACGCCTTCCCTGATATCCCGCGCGGCCCAGATCAAGGCCGATATTGTAGCGCAGGACCCGGAGGAACATGGCATCCGTGCCAAACTGAACCTGGGCCATACCTTCGGCCACGCCATAGAGCACGAGGCGCAGCAGAAAGGCGACGATATCCATCACGGCGAGGCCGTGGCCATGGGCATGATTCTGGCGGCACGGCTGTCGGAGTGCATCGGCCTGGCCAAAAAGGGCCTGGAGGCACAGTTGAAGGCCGATTTTGAATCTGTCGGGCTGCCCACGAAGTGCCCTTATCCGCTGGAAAACCTGACCACCGCCATGACGCTGGACAAAAAGGCCGCGCAAGGCCGCGTCAAGTGGATTCTGATAGAAGAGCCCGGAAAGGTGGTAATCCAAGAAATGACCGTAAAGGAGGCAATGGATGATTTGCGTTAGCATTCAGAATAAAGACTTTCAGGAAATTCAGAACATCCTGGAAACGGTGGAAATGGCCGAAATCCGCCTGGACCGCTGCGCCCTGGAGGATGACGAGATAGAGCAATTATTCCAGGACTCTGACGTCCCGCTCGTTGCCACTTGCCGCATGAGCGAGGAGTCACAGGCTCCGGAACTGCTGGAGATGGCCATCCGGGCCGGCGCCAAATATGCCGATCTGGAGATGGAGGCG
Organism: Bacteroidales bacterium; assembly: GCA_017617475.1. Next base: position 41,848 of record JAFZWC010000053.1, on the reverse strand, counting down.
CCCGCTGCGGTGGGCCGCCGCATCCGCGAGGCCTGCCGGGAATACGGTACCGTGCTCATCCGTTCTTACCACGATTTCACCGGCACGCCGCCCCTGGAAGTACTCCAATCCCTGGTGGAAAGGGCCCGGAGTTTTGGTGGAGAAGTGGTAAAAATAGTCACTACAGCCACCTCCGAGGCCGATAATGCTATCATTCGGGCTTTGTACAAAGACACAGCCCCCGGGTCTTTGGTGGCCTTCTGCATGGGCGAGGCCGGACGCGCATCGCGCCTGGACGCCCTGCGCTTCGGCGCACCCTTTACCTATGCCTGCCTTAGCGAGCAGGACGCCACCGCCCCCGGCCAATGGTCGCAGGCGGCCATGCGGGAAGCCGTGTACAACGGTTTCCGCTTTGTGAAGGCATCGGCCCTTCCCATGCCCTCTTCCAAGAGCTTTGCGCAGCGCGCCATTGTGGCCGCCGCCCTGGCCGAAGGGACATCGCACCTGCGGGGCTATACCCCCTGCGGAGACAACGAGAGCGCCCTGGCCGTAGCAAAGGCCCTGGGAGCTGAGGTAAAAACAGAGGGTAACACAATTGTTATCGCCGGAATCGGGGCGGCTCCGGGCTGTGTCCAACTGGACCAATTGCACTGCGGAGAGTCCGGTTTTTTGACCCGCCTCATTATCCCGCTTCTCTCCGTCATTTCCCGCGAACAAGTGCTGGTCACCGGCGAGAAAACCCTCTTGAACCGGCCCCTCACAAGTGCCCACGACATTATGGCATCCTTCGGCGTTCGCCTGTATCCCGAGGGCAGCAACGAGAGAAAACAAGATTGTTACCTTCCTTTAAGGGTATCTGGACCGCTTATCCCCGGCCGCGCCGACGTCTCTGGCAAGGGCGGATCTCAGCTGCTTAGCGGCTTGCTGGCGGCACTGCCGTTGTGCGAGGGCAAGTCGGCCCTGTATGTGCATGAGCCGCGGAGCATCCCGTATCTTTTCATTACGGTGGACGTGCTCAAGAAGTTCGGCATCCGCATGAGCTCCGAGATGGAGGGCGACGACGACTTCATGGAAACGCAGGACTGGAGCCTGTGCACCGGTGTCAACTTCCACATCAAAGGCGACCAGCGTTATAAGGCGGCCGACTTTGCCATAGAGGCCGACTGGTCCGGCGCCGCTCCTTTCCTGGTGGCGGGCGCCGTGTTCGGTGACGTGGAGGTGGAAGGCCTGGACACCGGGAGCTTGCAGGCCGATATTTCCATCATGGATATCCTGATGGAGGCCGGCGCCAGCATGTCGCAGCTGGACAGCCCCGACGGGCCCATCCATGTGCGCCGCGCCCCGCTGAGCCCTTTTCACACAGACCTCAACAACTGTCCGGATCTGTTCCCCATTGTGGCGGTGCTGGCAGCCTTCTGCCCCGGTGAAAGCCACATTCTGGGCGTAGAGCGCCTGCGTCACAAAGAAACCGACCGGGCCGCCGCCATTGAGGAGATGCTGGTTCAGATGGGCGTGCCCGTTACAATAGAAGAGGACGAGATGGTGATTACCGGAATGGGCCTTACGCAGCGCCTCCTGGAAGGAAAGCTGCTGCACGGCGGATCCTTCGTGTCCCACGCCGACCACCGCATGGTGATGGCCCTCAAAGTGGCCGCCCTGGGCGCCGACGGGCCGGTAAAAATAGACGACGTGGACTACGTGGCAAAATCTTTCCCTCAGTTTAATGAACTATTTGAAAACATGAGATACACTCGGCCTTCTGCCTCGGTATGACACTTGTCATTCTGAACGACTATCCCTTGTCATTCCGAGCGACTATCCCTTGTCATTCCGAGCGAAGCGAGAGAATCTCAAATAGAATAATATGAACACTTTCGGTAATAAATTCAGAGTAAGCATTTTTGGCGAGTCGCACGGCCCTCGTATTGGTGTCACCGTAGACGGTGTACTGCCCGGAATTCCGCTCACGGAGAAGGATTTCGCAGAAGATCTGGCCCGCCGCAAGGCCGGTGCGCTGGGAACCACCCCGCGCCTGGAGGCCGATGAGCCGGAGATTGTCTCCGGCGTGTACGAAGGCAAGACCACCGGCGCGCCGCTTACCATCCTCTTCAAGAACGAGAACACCCGCAGCCAGGACTACGAGGAGTTCCGCAAGAACCCCCGCCCCGGCCATGCCGATTTCACGGCCAACCTCAAGTACGGCGGGTTCAACGACCCCCGCGGCGGCGGGCATTTCAGCGGCCGCATTACTCTGGGGGTAGTAGCTGCTGGCGTAATAGCCAAGAAGATGCTCTACTTTGCCAAGTTCCACGCACAGCTGGTGGCCGTGGGCGGCATCGCCGATGCCAGTCAATGGCCGGAGGCCTTGAAGGCCGCACAAGCCGAAGGCGACTCCCTGGGCGGCGTGGTGGAATGCACCGTGGAAGGGCTTCCCATCGGCCTGGGCGAGCCCTTCTGGAACAGCGTGGAAAGCCAGGTGGCTCATGCTGTGTTTGCCATCCCCGGCGTGCGGGGCATTGAATTCGGCGACGGCTTTGCCGCCAGTGCCATGAAGGGCTCGCAGCATAACGACCCCTTCCCGGAGCACGAATGCTGCGGCGGGCATCATCACGAAGAGGGAGAGGAGCACCATTGCTGTCATGGCGAGCACGAGGATGGCCACGAGTGCCAGTGCCACGGTGAACATGAGCACGAAGAAGGTCACCACTGCTGCGGCCGTCACAAGCACCCGCAGCCGCCTGTGACCAATCACGCCGGCGGCGTGAACGGCGGCATCACCAACGGCAATCCCGTGGTGTTCCGCGTGGCTTTCAAACCCACCGCCAGCATAGCCAAAGCCGGCATCCCCGGCCGCCACGACGTCTGCTTCGCCCTCCGCACCCCCGTAATCGTGGAAGCCATGGCCGCCATCGTCCTGGTAGATTTGGCGTTGTAAAGGTCGTGAAATGTAAACTAATCATTATTAGCACCTTATGAAAATCCTCCTCTGCGTTTTGCAGAGGAGGATTTCTGTAAAGTACGTTCAATCAAGCGGTTCCATTTCACGGCGGAAAACGCTGTAAAACGGTTAGAGCTACAGCAAACGGAAGCAGAGGAGGGTGAGGTCGTCGTTGGGGGCGATACCGTTGCGGTGATGTTCCACCACTTCCTTGAGCCGGTTGATGATGTCGGTCGAAGGAACGCCCGCGCCCATCTGGGCCACGGTTTCCAGCACGGTGTCTTCTCCCAGCAGTTCGGCCTGGGGATTCTCGGCCTCGGTGAGACCGTCCGTGTAAAGCAGAAGCTGCTTGCCGCGGATGTTGTCCAGATGCTCGCCCTCGAAGGTGGCTTCGTCCCAGATGCCCAGCGGCGTGTTGAAGTGCTGGATGGTCATATAGGCGGGTTTGCCTTCGGCCGATGTGAGGATGGGCGGGTTGTGACCGCAGTTGCAGTAGTCCATGGCGCCGGTATTGAGGTCTACCATGCCGATGAACATGGTCACAAACATGTTCTGGTTGTTGTCCTTGGATACGAACAGGTTGATTTCCCGGGCAATTTCCACAGGCGTGCGGCCCTGCTGGGCAATGATGCGGAACAGGTTGCGGGTAACGGCCATGAACAGGGAGGCCGGCACACCTTTTCCGCTCACGTCGCCGATGCAGAAATACATGCGGTCGTTCTGTTCGAAGAAGTCGTAGAGGTCTCCTCCCACTTCCTTGGCCGGGGTCATGGACGCAAAGAGGTCTATGTCTTTCCGGTTGGGGAAGGCCGGGAAAATGCGGGGCACCATGCTCATCTGGATGTCGCTGGCCACCTTGAGTTCGTTCTCGATGGCGGCTTTGGCCGCGGTGGTCTGCTGCATCTTGTCGATGTAGCCAATCAGGGAATGCTGCATGTTGCTGAACGACTGATAGAGGCGTCCCAGTTCGTCTTCCCGCTTGTTATCTGGCAGCTCCTTGTCCAGTTCTCCGTTGGAAATAACTTCAATCTGGTGCGTGAGCTGGCTCAAAGGCTTGAGCTCCCTTGAAATAATTCGGCCGCAGACGAAGAGCATCAGCAGCATGCCCACCAGCATCAGGAATAGAACAATGCGTTGCAGACGATTGTACCCGCTGAAGATGTCACTTTCCGGGCACACGATGGCGGCGCTCCAGCCCGTATCGCCCAGGGGCTTGTAGAAGACGTAGCTGTCTTCTCCGTTGATCATCATCCGTTTTCGGCCTTCTTCTCCCCGCTGCATGGCATATCCCAGGTCCAGACGGTCAGGATCATCGTGGTCCAGCGTTTCGGTAAAGATGCTCTGGTAGAAGAGCTTGGTGGAATCCGGGTGCACGAAGAAGGTGCCGCCCAGGCCCGTCATGATGCTGTAGGAATTGGGATAGGGCTTGACGGCCGAAATGGTCTCCGAGAGCCAGCCCAGCGACAGGTCCACAGAGATGGTTCCCACATACGCGCCCTTCTTGTCTTTGATGGGCATGCAGTAGGAGGCAATCATATCGGTGGAATAAATGTCCTCGGGATTGTAGTCCGAAAACGGCTCTGTCCAGCCGGGGCGGTCCAGCAGTTTGACCAGCTGGTACCAGTCCATGGTGAAGTAATCGTAGTGGTCGTTGCCTTCCTGGGTGGTCTCTATATGGTCTCCCATATTAAGGCTGTAGGCCGAGAAATATTTCCCCTTGCTCTTGAAATAGTAGGGCTCGAAGGCAATGGAGCAGCCGTTGAGTTCCGGATTCACTTCCAGAATGCGGCGGCTGTACATGAACATGGAGTCTGGGGTGTCCAGGTGGCGGGGAATGAGCCAGGCAATGTTTTCAGTGGCTGTTTCCACGCGGTCCAGGATGGTATTTACCCGCTGTACGGTATTGTCCAGAATCTGTTCGGCCCGGCTGAAGGCCTCGTTTCGCACGGTAATGCGCGACTGGCGGAACATAAAGCCGAAGACAACCAGGAAAATCAGTATGGCAAACAGCACCACCGACAGGCTCAAACGGGCCGGGAGGGACTGGCGAAGGAAATTCAGGAGGCGTTTAATCATTGGGAATCAGGTCTTCGTAGTGAACGGGTGTGAAAATTACCTGGTTGTCAATCATAAGTTGATTGATGAGATTCACCATATCAGGACGCAAGGTGAAGGCGCGCTCGCCGGTGTCCTTGTCCAGTTGCAGGCGGAGGATGTCTTCCAGCATCAGTCGCTGGAGAATGCGGTTGGTCTCTATGTGGTTGTCCCGGACGTATTTCATTACGATGTCCAGCGTTTCCTCGGGATGTTCGGCAGCCCATTCCCAGCCCCGGCGGCAGGCCTGGGCAAAGGCTTTGGCCTCGGCCTTGTGCGCCTCATAATACTCCCGGGTCATGTAAACGCCGTCTTCCTGAACGTTGTAACCGTGGTCGCAGAAGCGGTATACATTGTTTTCCGTTAGGATGACACCGGCCTGGCGGAGTTGGTTGAGCTCGTTGTAGCTCATGGCCAGCGTGGCGTCTATGGCGCCGGACAGGAAGAGGTTGATGCCGGTGGCGAAACGGATAAACTGGTAGTCCAGGTTTTCTTTAATGGACAGACTGATGGCCAGCTGGTCGAAACCGGCGCTCCAGGTGCCCACACGGATGCCCTTTTGCGTGAGCGGGCTCTGGTCTTTGCGGGAGACAATGACAAGCGCGCTGCTCATGGACGTTTGAAGGATGTTCACCAGCGGGATGCCGGAATCGATAATCTCCACGGCCTGGCACAGCATGAGCGTGGTGGCCTGACTCTCGTTGTTGCGGATGCGGCTCATGGCCGGTTGCGTGAGGGAAGGGTGTACAATCTCCACATCTACGCCGGCCTCTTTGAAGAAGCCCATCTCCTGGGCCACATAGTAGCCGGCGAACTGGGCCTGGGGCGTCCACTGAGGGGTAAAGACAATCTTTTGCGCCCTGGCGGCCACGGCCGCTAAGAGGAGAGCGCAAGCGAGCAGGGTTTTCCGGGTTCTCATAATGGACAAATATAATCATTTTCAGCTACATTCCAACCTTCAACGTGGATGACGGGCTTGGTGGGGGCATCCGTGGATGCAATCTCCAGCGTCACCGTCTTGGACTCGCCGGGAAGGAGGGTGAAGTAGTTGTCGGTGGTGAAGGTGTAGGGAACCGGCAGGCCGTCGTCCCCCAGCAGCAGGACTTCGTTGAAGAAGGCAATCTTGCCGGATTTGTTCTTCAAGGTCACGTCAAAGTAGAGGTTTTCGGCATCGGCCCGCTTGCGCAAGGTGGTCTTGACCTTGGCGGCGGGCATGTTCTGCAGGCTCTGGAAACCGGAGGCGCAGGGGCCGGTGAGCGTGTCGGGCGTATACTCGTCGCTGGACCTCCAGTAGAAATTGGACGACAGCAGGTTGCCCTTGGCGTCCCGGCATTCCAGCGCAATGAAATGCACCGGGGTAATGGTTTCGGGGAAGACAATCTGCAGGATGTCGCACGCCACACCGTCGGCCGGGACGGATACGCTGCGCTGGGTCCAGGTGGCCAACTTCTTGCTGTTGAGGTCATATAGCCGCGCCGTAACGGTCAGGCCCTCCAGCGGGGTCAGCTTGTCGTTATACACCGAAACGGTATTCTTCAGATAGTCATACTGCACGTGAACAGGCTCCAGCGCATGCATCGTGTGATAGAGTGACGCAGTGGGAATCAGGTACCAGTCCCACATGTGGTTCTTGATCATGGGAATGGGGCTGGCGTGGCTCCAGAACAGGGTTCCGGAGCAGAAACGGTCGCCGTATTCCAGTTTGTTGTAGTTCCACACGTCCCAGATGGCTTTGGAGTTCATGGCGCTCAGGAGCTGCGTCTTCCAGCCGTATTCCTTGATGGAGTGGGATTCGCCGTATTCGTCGGCCAAAGCCTTGGCGGTGGTGGTTACCTTGCCGAAGCCGCTGCCGTCCAGGTAGTCCCAGACATATTTGTCCATCGGCCATATCTCTTCCGGCCGAAGGAAGCGCTGCAAGGAGGTGTAATGCGGCATTCCGGTGAAGCCGTATTCGGGATTGAACCCATTGACGCGGCTGCCGCGGGGGGATGCCTTGTCCAGATAGTGAAGCATGGGGTTCACCTGGACATAAGGGCTGCCGTCGTGGATGCCGTCGCATTCGCTCTGCTGCTGCCACGGGCGCGTGCCGTCCAGTTTTTCAATCAGTTCTTTGGTGCCGCTCACCTCGGTGCTCTCGTTGGAGGCAACGTAAAAAGCCACGCAGGGGTGATTGCGAATGCGTTTTACGCTGGATTCCACGTTGGCGAAATAGGTGGCCTTGTCGTGCGGGTGGCGGGTGTCACCGGTCATGAAGAACTCTTCCCACACCAGGAAGCCGTACTCGTCGCAAAGCTGGTGGAAGTAGTCGCTTTCCACGATTCCGCCGCCCCAGAGGCGCAGCAGGTTGAAGCCGCACTGGGCGCTCATGCGCAGGACGGCGGCCATTCGCTTGTCATTGTCCTTGAGCATGGCCTCCGGAATCCAGTTGGAGCCGCGGATGAAGATGGGCTTGCCGTTTACCAGGAAGAGCTTGCTCTGGTCCGGCGTTTCACGGGTGGCAATGATCTCGCGTATGCCGAAGGTGGTTTCGGCGGTGTCGCTTAATATATCACCGTCATAAACGGCCAGCTTGAGGTTGTAGAGCGGATGTTCGCCCTTGCCCAGAGGCCACCAGAGGGCGGGGTTGCCGATATGCACAGGATCAAACGTAACCTCCTGATCCTCTTCGCGATATAGCTCCACCGTCTTCTCGAAGGTGAGGGGCTTGTCCAGGCTGGGACCGGTAATCTCTCCCGTCACGCGTGCCTTGTGCGTTTTGGGGCTGTCTACGTAACGGCTGCTTACCTCCACGCTCACGCTCAAATCTGCCGCATCATAATGGGGATGTGCCAAATCGGCCTTCACAAAAGGGTGACGCACGGTGATTCCGCCGGTGGAATAGAGGGAGATGCTGCGCCAGATGCCGGTGTTGCGGTCGCGCACGGCGTCCCAGAAGGTGAAATCCCAGCCCACGCTCATGAGCATGGTGGAGTTGAGGCCGATGTTGCCGTCGCCGCCGTTGTTGTATTCGCCGGGGGCTCCCCAGGTTTTCTTGCCGGGCCTGCCGGGAAAATCCACCGGATACACCAGCACCGCCAGGGCGTTGCGGCCGCCGATGTTGGCGAATTCGGTGATGTCAATGTCATCGTCCCGGAACATGCCGGTAAGGGTGCTGAAAAGGTGCCCGTTCACCCAGAATTCGGCCCTGTAGTTGACGCCCTCGGGGTGCAGCCACACCTTTTTACCGGCATATTCGGCCGGAAGGTCGAATTCCGTGCGGAACCAGTAGGTATAATAGCCGCGGCCCACTTCGTTGATGTCCGGAATGAGGCCCTTGGTGAGGCGGTTGTTGTCGGAGAAATAGGGGTCCGGAAGGAGACCGTTCTCCACCAGGTTGGTGAGGACGGTGCCGGGGACGCGTGCGCCCATCCAGGCCCCGTCGTCAAAGCCGGGCTGCGAGAGGGCTTCACCCCCTGCCGGAGCCTGGTCCAGGCGGCACATTCTCCAGTCGGCCGTGCCGCCGTTACCCTTCCCGGAATCCAGGTAAATGCGGTCGGCCTTGCGGGCGTTATTGGGAGAGACCGTGGCGGAAAGTGCGAACGGCAGTAGAAGGCTTAGCAGGAGCAGGGTCTTTTTCATAGGATGGTTGGGGTTAGTCTTGGTTATAAATCACTTCGGCCTTGATGAGTTTATATTTGCTCACCATGCCCGTGTGGCTGTGCTCATGGGATTCGGTGCGGGTGTTGAAGGCCAGATAACGCTCTCCGTCAATGGTAACGAAGCCCGGGCTGGCCAGGTACCATTCCTCATCGGCCTCTATCCAGCGGTTGAGTTCACAGGGAAGCTCCCGTACAAAGGGGCCGTCGGCCAGGTAGCATCTGAAAAAACAGGCATCGGTGGTGCCTCCATGCGTATTGTAATAGGTGGGGAAAAGCAAGTCGTACCGCTCATCCACCAGGCAGGCGGCGTTGTTATAAAGGAAATCACCGGCCAGGACCTCGGCCTCCTTCACGGGTTCGCCGTCCAGGGTAAAAGTGGCCAGGGTCATCCGACGGTTCCGGTAATGCTCCTGCGTAAGGCGGGAATAGAGTTTCATCTGCTTGCCGCGCGGCACTAGGACATTCTGGGTGTCGTGCTTGAAATCGTACAGAAGCTTCGGGTCCGTGAACACGAGCCCGTCCTTGGATTTCCAAAGAAACATGCATTGCTTGCCGTCCACCATCTGGTTGCCCACCAGGCGGTAGGGCCACTCTTTGTCCTCTACCCGGCACACCGACTGCTCAATGAGGGCATCCATGATCTTGCCCTTGAGTTCGTAGTGGAATCCGTCGGCCGATTCGGCATAGTAGAGATTCTGGCGCCATTCTTCCTCGGCAATGCCCGTCTGTTCGTTGCCGGAGAAGTACATCCGGTAAACGCCTTCCGGGGTCTCGATAATGTTGAAATAATTGATAAGCCCCATCCCGAAATCCAGATTGCAGGCAATCTCAACGGGTGCTTCGGGGAAACGGACGCCCGCCACCGTCTTCTCCCGGCAAGCGCAGAGTGAAACGGCCAGCAGACAAAACAGAAAGAGTCTTTTCATATCAAGAAGGCATGGATGAACAAATATAGTTAAAAAAAGCAGTATCTTTGCACGATATGTCCAAAGACAAGGAAATCATACAGGAGTTTACGGCCGGCGAGTATAAGGAAGGCTTTGTGACGGACGTGGAGCAGGAGTTCATCCCCAAGGGGTTGAACGAGGACATTGTGCGGATGATATCGGCCCGGAAGGAAGAGCCTCAGTGGCTGCTGGAATTCCGCCTGGACGCCTTGCGCAAATGGCAGGCCATGCCCCAGCCCACCTGGGCGCATCTGGACATGCCGGAGATTGATTTTCAGGACATTATCTATTTTGCCGCCCCCAAGAAAGACAAGGACCGCCCCAAGGAGATAGATCCCAAGCTGGCCGAAACTTTTGACAAGCTGGGCATTCCGATCCAGGAGCGCGACGTGCTGGCGGGCGTGGTGGCTGTGGATGCCGTTTTTGATTCGGTGTCCGTCACCACCACCTTCCGCAAGACCCTGGCCGAGAAAGGCATCATCTTCTGCAGCTTCTCCGAGGCGGTGAAAGAGCACCCGGACCTGGTGCGCAAGTATCTGGCCAGTGTGGTGCCGTACAGTGACAATTACTTCGCGGCCCTCAACAGCGCCGTCTTTTCCGACGGCTCGTTCTGCTACATCCCCAAGGGCGTCCGCTGCCCCATGGAGCTCAGCAGCTATTTCCGTATCAACGCGCGGGGCACGGGCCAGTTTGAGCGCACGCTCATAGTGGCCGATGAAGACTCGTACGTAAGTTACATGGAAGGCTGTACCGCCCCCATGCGGGACGAGCAGCAGCTCCACGCAGCCGTGGTGGAAATAGTCGTGGAGAAAGGGGCCGACGTCAAGTACTCCACCGTGCAGAACTGGTACCCCGGCGACGTCGACGGCAAGGGAGGCATCCTGAACCTGGTGACCAAACGCGGCATTTGCAAGGGCGACGGCTCCCACCTGAGCTGGACGCAGGTGGAAACGGGCAGCGCCATAACCTGGAAATACCCTTCCACCATCCTGAAAGGGGATTTTTCCTCTTCGGAATTCTACTCTGTGGCCGTTACCAACAACCACCAGCAGGCCGATACGGGCACCAAGATGATCCACCTGGGGAGGGGTACCAAGAGCCGCATCGTGTCCAAGGGCATATCGGCCGGTGTGAGCCAGAACAGCTATCGCGGTCTGGTGCGCATGGGCAAGAATGCCCAGAACGCCCGCAATTACTCCCAGTGCGACAGTCTCCTCATCGGCTCCCGCTGCGGCGCCCATACTTTCCCGGACATCCAGTCCCAGAATCCCAGCGCCACGGTGGAGCATGAGGCCACCACCTCCAAGATCAGTGAAGACCAGCTCTTCTACTGCAACCAGCGGGGAATCGGCCCGGAAGAAGCCGTGGGCCTTATTGTAAACGGCTATGCGCGCGAAGTCCTGAGCCGCCTCCCCATGGAGTTCGCCGTTGAAGCCCAAAAGTTACTGCAAGTATCCCTGGAGGGTTCGGTAGGGTAACCCCTTGTCATTCTGAGCGAAGCGAAGAATCTGTGATTAGATTATGATGGATTATTTAGACATAATTCTTTTTGAACTGGCCGGTCGGCCCGTATTGTTGATTGACTTTGTGAGTTCGCTGCTGGGCCTCACCTGCGTGTTCCTGGCCGGACGCAACTCCAAATATAACTTTTGGGTAGGCTACCTGTATACAGCTGCCCTGTTCCTCCTTTTCTGGAACAAGAACCTCTACGCCAACCTTCTTCTGCAGCCGGTATCCCTGGCCATCAACATCCTGGGCCACTACCGCTGGACGCATCCCAAGAGCTCCGAGCGCAGCTCCGAGGACCACAAGTCCCTTCGCGTCTCCATGCTCAACGGGCAGGAGCGTTTCATGTGCCTGATTGGCGTAATGCTGGTGGCCTTCGCCTGGGGCTGGCTGCTGGACCAGCTGTTCCCGGCCGATCCCCATCCTTATCTGGACTCCGTAGTTACGGCTTTAATCCTGCTGGCACAGCTGCTCAGCTCCCTCAAAAAGTGGGATTGCTGGATGGTGTGGCTGGCCGTGAACGTAACCCAGATTATTCTGCACCTGAGCGTGGGCAACGTATTTATGCCCATCGTATGCGCCCTGTACCTGATCAACGGCCTGTGGTCGCTGGCCACCTGGATGAAACTCTATAGGAAAAATGGATAAGCTGCTGGAAATACATAATTTGCACGCCAGAATCGGCGACAAGGAAATCCTGAAGGGCATCGACCTGGAAATCAAGCCCGGCGAAGTACATGCCGTCATGGGACCCAACGGAGCGGGCAAAAGTACGCTCAGCGCCGTCCTCACCGGCCGCCCGGACTACGAGGTTACGGAAGGCACCATCCTGTACAAGGGGCAGGACCTTCTGGCCATGAGCCCCGAGGAGCGTGCCTGGGCGGGTCTGTTCCTGAGTTTCCAGTACCCCATAGAAATCCCCGGAGTCACCATTACCGCTTTCATGAAGGCGGCCGTGAACGCCAGACTCAAGGCGCAGGGCAGGCCGGAAATGAAAGCCGGCGACTTCCTCAAACTCATGAAGGAGAAGATGGCCCTGGTGCAGATGAAGCCGGAATTCGCCAAACGCGAAGTGAACGTGGGCTTCTCCGGCGGCGAGAAGAAGCGCAACGAGATTTTCCAGATGGCTCTCCTGGACCCCGTGCTCTCCATCCTGGACGAGACCGACAGCGGCCTGGACGTGGACGCCCTCAAGATTGTGGCCGACGGCGTGAACACCCTCCGCAGCCCGGAGAAATCGGCCATCATTATCACCCACTACCACAAGCTCCTGGAGTATGTGCAGCCCGACGTGGTACACGTGCTTAAAGCAGGCCGAATAGTGAAAACCGGAGGCCGTGAACTCATAGATGCCATTGAAGCTCAAGGATTTGACCAGTTCTAGCATGGGCCACGGACACTACATTGAACCTTTTTGTCATTCTGAGCGAAGCGAAGAATCTGTATATCGGGTCGGGGCCGGCGAAGCCCTGAACCTGCAGTTCGTGGTGCTTCCGGGAGAATCGCGTGACATAGACGTGAGCATCGACCTTGTGGGGCCGGGCGCAGAAGCGCATATCAAGGCCCTGTATCTGTGCAAGGCCGATGAGAAGGTGAACTTCCGCATTCTCATGCATCACCGGGCGCCGGGCTGCAAGAGTACCCAGCTCATCAATGGAATCGCCGGCGGCCGGGCTCAGGTGCATTTTGACGGAACCATCGTGGTGGCCCCGGACGCCCAGCAGACGGAGGCCTATCAAGAGAATCACAACATCGTACTCACGGACGAGGCCAAAGTGGTCACCCAACCCCAGCTGGAGATTTATGCCGACGACGTCAAGTGTTCGCACGGCGCCACCGTGGGCCAGCTCAATGCCGACGAACTCTTCTACATGCGTTCCCGTGGCATCCCCGAGGCCGAGGCCCGCACCCTCCAGATGCTTTCCTTCCTCTCTCCCGTCATTCCCGCCGGTCGCGAAGAAGAAATAGAGGCTGCCGTTAGGAGTCTGTAATTCTTTTTCTATCTTTGCATTATGAGTTTTCGCAGGAGGATATCTCTTTGGGTGTTGACGGTCTTTTGGGCCGCCTCCTGCATTGCGCCCCCCAGCCCGGACAAAAAGACCCGTCAACTTCTGGACGAGCTGGACGGCTATCTGGCTCTTCGGGAGGCCTACGCGGCCAAAAAGCAGAACCAGCTGGACGTATACCGCAACCTGGCGCAGGCAACGCCGGACCCTGCCCGCCGCTATGAGCTGGACATGCTGGCTGCGGAAGAGTATTTCGCCTTCAGCTTTGACTCCACCCAATCTTATCTGAAGCATTGCCAGGCCCTGGCCCGGCAATTAGGGGATGCGGAGCGGCTCAGCCAGGCCACCATTATGCTGGGACATCTTTACGACAAAGCCGGAAACTACCTGGAAGCCACCCAGATCCTGTATAATCAGATAGACACCGGCGCCCTGTCGGAAGACCTGAAAGCGGAGTATTTCTGGACCTTGTACGATTACAGCAAGGATATGGCCGGCAATTCCGGTATGGTGGAGCGGATGTCCATCCCGCCGGCGGCATCGTTCCGCGCCAGGCTCTTTCAACTGCTTCCCCCTTCATCGGCCCGCTACCGGGCTCTCCAGAGGGACCAGTTCATGGATGAGGGCCAGCTGGAAGCGGCCGACAGCGTAAGCACCATCCTCGTTCAGGGTGTGAAGCCGGAGGACCGAGAGTTCGCCATCCATGCTTTTTTCCAGTCGGAGCTGGCTAATATGAGGGGCGACCAGGCCGACCGCCTGTACTGGCTGGTGAAATCGGCCGAATGCGACCTTATCAACGCCGTAAGGGATTACGCTTCTCTTACCATGGTGGCGCAGCTCATCCTTCCCACAGACGTGGACCGCTCTTTCCGCTATCTCCGGATAGCCCAGGAAGATGCACTCTTCTACAACGCCAAACTCCGCCCCTGGCAGATCTCCCGTTTTCTCATGGAGGTGGAAGACGCTTATTCCAAGCGGCAGGAAGGCGTTAACAAGACCAATAAGATTGCGGCTGTCTTTCTGGCGGTGCTTACGTTCATCCTTGCTATCCTGGCCCGAATCTGGGTAAGGCGTTCCCGCAAGCTGGCCAAGATGGGCCGAGAACTGGAAAAGAGCAATACTTCCCTGGCTGCGGCCAATGCCACGCTCAACGACCTCAACCGCCAGATCTCAAAGGCCGACCGCGTGAAGGAAAAATACATTGTGAACTTCCTCCAGGGCCTGTCGGGCCAGATTTCCGTCATTCGCACGGAAGACAACCGTTTCCGCAACCTGCTCAAGCAGGGCAAGGCCGATCAGCTGCTGAAGGTGCTCTCCATCAGTGGCCGTTCGGAAAAGGCCCGCGACGAATTCTACGAAACCTTCGACAATACTTTCCTGGCCCTGTACCCGGATTTCGTGACGCAATTCAATGCCCTGTTACAACCCGAAGCCCGGGTGATTCCGCCGGAAGGAAAGCTTACCACGGAGCAGCGTGTGTTCGCCCTCATCCTCCTGGGCGTGGACGACAGCAAGAAGATAGCATCCATGCTGGATTACTCTGTAAGTACCATCTATAATTATAAAGTAGTCATAAAAAATGCTAGTCTCGGAGACCGTGAAACCTTCGAGGAAAGGGTGAAGGCCCTGGGAAAGTAGCTCATCGGCTACTACTTTTCCACATACTTTGGTTTTAGTTAACCGTCACATTTCGTGGCGGTTAACTTTTTAAATTCGCTACTTTTGTTTTCCTAAGCGAAGGGTCAGTGAAAAATGTAAATAATTTTGCACCAGACCCAGTGTCGAAAACCCAAATAATTAACCAATAACCAAAACGCACAACTAATCCAAACGCGTATGAAAAAAATTGCTTCCTTAATCCTTGCATTAGGATTGAGCCTGGTGGCAATGGCGCAGGGCGTCACCCTCAAGGGTGTCGTGCTGGACAGTGCCAACCAGCCGATTATCGGCGCTTTTGTAGTTGAGCAGGGAACCAGCAACGGTACCATGACCGACGCGGCGGGCGCATTTGCGCTCACCACCGCCCGTGGCGCCGCTGTGGAGATCTCCTGCATCGGTTACGTAACGCAGGTAATCAACAACAACGGAGAACAGAATCTGCGTGTCGTCCTGGTGGACGATGCCGAGATGCTCGAAGAAACCGTAGTCATCGGCTACGGCGTCCAGAAGAAATCCGTGGTGACGGCCTCCATTTCCTCGGTGACCTCCGACGACTTGAAGGTGCAGTCCCAGACCCGTGTGGACAACATGCTCCAGGGCATGACCTCCGGTGTCCAGGTTACCCAGAACTCCGGTGCTCCGGGTGCCAGCTCTACCGTGATCGTCCGCGGTGTCGGTTCCATCAACCACGCTTCCCCGCTTTATATAGTTGATGGTATGCCGGCCGGCAGCATTGACTACATCAACCCCAACGACATTGAGCGTATTGACGTTCTCAAGGATGCCGCTTCCGCCGCCGTTTACGGTGCCCGTGCGGCCGACGGTGTTGTTCTGGTGACCACCAAATCCGGCAAGGAAGGAAAGACCGTCGTGAATTACGACTTCTCCTATGGTATGCAGAACCCCTGGCGCAAGCCTGCCGTGCTCAACGCTACCGAGTATGCCATCATGATGAACGAGGGTATGCTCAACGCCGGCAACGCTCCCATTTATGACGATCCCTATTCCCTGGGTGAGGGAACCGACTGGGTGGGCGCCATCTTTGACAAGAACGCCCCCATCGTCAAGCACGACCTCAATGTGTCCGGTGGAACCAGCCGCGTCAACTACAGCGTCTCTGGCAGCTACCTTTCTACAAAGGGCACCATCGGCGGCCGTTTCGACCAGTCCTATTATGACAGAATCACGCTGCGTGAGAACGTGGGCATCACCCTGTTTGACGAATCGGCCAACCGGAACTGGCTCAACAAGCTCACCTTGAGCAACCAGATTTCCTACGCCCATATCAAGAGCGCCAGCATCTCCGCCAACTCCGAGTACGGCTCTCCGCTGGGCTCTGCCCTGGGCATGTCTCCGCTGGATCCCATCTATGCCGATGCCGCCGAAGAGGCCCGTTACAAGACTCTCTATCCGGCCGGATATCCCTATATCATCCGCAACAGTGAAGGTGTGGCCTATTTCATCGCCGACGGCGGTACTTACAACGAGCAGGCCAACCCTATCGCCATGCTGGACCGCCCCCACGCTTACACCAGCACAGACAAAATCGTGGGCGGTATAACCACCGAGCTCCAGCTCATCGACGGGCTCAAATTCCGCAATGCCCTCACCCTGGATCTCTCTTATGTTTACAGCCACAGCTATACCAAACAGTATTTCCTTACCTCCAAGAGCTATAGCCTGGATTCGGTTACGGAAAGCACGGTGTACGACAAGAACGGTAATGCATCTACGGTATCCAAGACCAACTATGGTTCTTCCGCTTCCCAGAGCATGAACCGCTACTTCAGCTATCAGGTGGAGAACACTCTTACTTATGACAAGACCTTTGGCAAGCACACTCTGAACGTGGTTCTGGGCCAGTCTGCCTACAGGTCTTCCTCTTCCTATGTGGGAGCTTCCGCCCTGGGTTTAATATATCCGGACGATCCCTGGAAGATCAGCGTGGACAATACGCTGGGTCAGCAGAGTGACGGAGACCGCAACGGCTGGGGCCGCTGGAACTCCATTCCTTACAGCATCCTGTCTTACTTCGGCCGTGTCTCGTATAACTTTGACGAGCGCTTCCTGGCCCAGGCAACCATCCGCCGGGATGCTTCCTCCCATTTCGGCCCCAACAACAAGTGGGGTACCTTCCCGTCCGCTTCCCTGGGCTGGAACATGAAGAACGAGGAATTCCTCAAATACAACAACGTTATCTCCATGGCCAAGCTCCGCGCTTCCTGGGGTATCAACGGTAAGGACAACCTGAGCGACTTCCTGTATGCCGTGTATGCCAATTCCGGCAACAACTACATCTTCGGTTCCGGCGCCAATGCAACGGAAGCCGTGAACATCGGCGTGAAGGCCTCCGGCCTGTCCAACCCCAACGCCAAGTGGGAACAGTCCATCCAGACCGACTTCGGTGTAGACCTGGGCTTCTTCGGAAACCAGCTCACGGCTACTCTGGACTACTATATCAAGGATGCCTCCGGCATGCTGATGGAAATGCAGGTTCCTACCTATGCCGGCGACTCCGCTCCTACCGGCAACGTGGGTACCATGCGCAACTCCGGTATCGAAATCGACCTGGGTTACCGTGGCTCCGCAGGAGACTTCAACTACGGAATCAGGGCCAATGCCTCCTACAATGTGAACAAACTCACCAAGCTGGCGGCCGAATCCTCCTACATCATCACTTCTTCCCATAAGATCGGCTCCCTTACCCGCGGCGAAGTGGGTGAAGTGTTCCCGTACTTCTGGGGTTGGAAGACCGACGGCATGTTCCAGAACTGGGAGGAGGTTAACTCCTATGTGAACGACAAGGGAGAACTCATCCAGCCCAAGGCCCAGCCCGGCGACTTCCGCTGGAAGGACATCAATGGCGACGGTGTCATCGATGACAACGACCGCACCAAACTGGGTAAGGGTATTCCTGACTGGACCTTCGGCCTTACCCTCACCCTGGACTGGAAGGGCTTCGACTTCTCCATGCTCCTCCAGGGCCAGCTGGGTGCCCAGACGCTCAACGTCACCCGCCGTACCGACCTTTACTACATCAACCTGCCCAAGTCCATCCTCAACCGCTGGACGGGCGAAGGTTCCACCAACAAATATCCCCGTTTCGCCTTCGATTCGGCCAACGAGAATTACCGCGTATCCGATTACTGGATGGAAGACGCCTCTTTCCTGCGCGCCCGCAACATCCAGCTGGGTTACACCCTGCCTTCCGCCATTACCAAGAAGGCTTTTGTCTCCCGCCTGAGGCTCTTTGCACAGGTAGAGAACGCTTTCACGCTCACCAAGTACACCGGCTGCGATCCGGAAGTATCCGGAGGTTTCCGCGAAGTGGGTGTGGACCGTGGCGTTTATCCCCAGAACAGAACCGTCACCTTTGGTGTCAATGTAACTTTCTAACAGACAACGGATATGAAAAAGATAATTTTTGCACTCACTGCCCTTGCCGTTCTGCTGTCTGCCTGCTCCAAGGATTTCATCAATCCCAAGCACAACAGTTCCGAACCGCTTGACGAGTATTTCAATACTCCGGAGCGTCTCTTCCAATGCCTGGTGGCCGCCTATGACCCGCTGGAGTGGTACGACTATGCCTTCGGCCAGTACGACAACCTCCACCTCATCTTTGACGTGATGGGTGACGACGTGTATGCCGGCGGCTCCAACGAAGGTGACCAGCCCATCATCGTGAAGACGCACTATTACACCGCCACTTCCACCGACGTATGCAACCAGATGTGGACGGTGAACTATTCCGGCATCAACCGCGCCGCTACGCTCATCAAGTACATTGATTCCGCCGAAGGTGTGGACGATACCACCAAGAAACTCTATGTGGCCGAAGCCAAGGTGCTCATGGCTTACTACTACAATATGCTGTGGAAGCTCTGGGGCAACGTCCCTTACTGGGAGGAACTCCTGGAGGCTCCGTACTTCGCTCCCCAGCTGGGTCATGACGAGGTGTATGCCAATTTCATCAAGCTCATCGAAGACGCCCTGGCCCTCAATGTCCTTCCCATGAAGGCCGCCGTGGGCAGCGAGGGTCGCGTGACCAAGGCCATGGCCTATATGCTTTATGCCGAGGCCGTGATGTACCAGAACGACCAGTCCCGTTACCAGAAGGCTCTGGATTACATGAAGGAAATCATCAGCAGCAACCAGTATTCCCTGGTGGCCGATTTTGCCGGAATCTGGGAAGAAAGCGGTGAATGGGGTCCCGAATCCATCTGGGAAATCAACTACATGTCCGAAGGCGGTATCCGCGACTGGGGTAACTCCATCGCCGCCGGCGGTCAGGTGAACTCCATCCTCACCGGCATTCCCGCTACCAAGAATGTTCCCGACTTCCATGAGGGCTGGGGCTTCGGCACCATCGCCAAGAGCGCGTATGACATGTACGACGACGACGACATCCGCAAGGATGGCGGCATCCTGAACTTCGCCAAATATGCCGAGGCTCATCCCGGCGCGGAGTACACTCCCCGTTGGCAGGATACCGGCTTCTGGAACCTCAAGTACATCGCCCGCGAAGGCGGTAACCATGGTTACAAAGCTTCCGATAACCTGAACTACGGCAACAACGAGCGCATCTACCGTTATGCCGAAACCCTGCTGAACGCCGCCGAGCTTTCCGTCCTTCTGGGACAGGATGGCAGCAGCTACCTCCAGCAGGTCCGCGACCGTGCCAATTGCCACGACACCGGAACCTCCCGTGAAGACATTATCCAGGAGCGCCACAAGGAGTTTGTGGGAGAAGGCAAGCGTTACTGGGATCTGGTCCGCAGCGGCCTGGCCGCATCCGTGCTCAGGGCTGCCAATCACGAGTATCGCCAGATCGACTGGTCCGAGAACAAGAAGTACTGGCCCATCCCTCAGGGTGAGATTGACAAGGATCCGGCCCTTCAGCCGAACAACTATTAATACCAGGCAATCATGAAAACAATCTGGCAATATATCGCAATCGCGGCGCTGGCTGTTTCCGCTGCCGCTTGTACCCCTGAATATCCTGTTCCCAACGCCAGCGGTCTGCCGCAGGCCTCCAACCTGGATGTGACCATCGAGGTGGATCAGGAAACCAACTATGTCACTTTTGTGATGAACACCAAGGGCGTGGTGCCCGTATGGATCTTCGGCGACCAGAAGATTGATGGAAAGGCCGGAAAGCGCTATTCTTATACGGAGAACGCTGTCAGACTGCGTTTCCGCGAAGAAGGCGAGCACACTGTTGAGGTGAAGGCTTACAACGCCAATGGTCTGTCCCAGGGTTCCCTGGTGAAGACTTTCACCATGAACAACACCTACCGCGACCCGTTCGATCCTACGCCTTATATCAAGGCTATCTCTAACGGCGAATCCCAGGATTGGGTTTGGAACAGCACCGAGAACGGTCACTTCGGCTGCGGCCCCGTGGGCGACCCCAAGGCCTGGTGGTCCTGTGAGGCCAACGGCAAGAAGGGCTTCCTTTATGACGACGTGATGACGTTCGATCTTGAGGGTAAGTATACGTATGATCCCGGCGACGGTCAGGGCTATGCCAACAAGGGCTCCGAGTATAAGACGGAGTACAAGACGGCCGATGAAGACTACCTGTTCCAGACCGAGAAGAAAACCACCAAGTATTCTTTCGAGAACAATTGGAACGATGCCGGCATCGAAGAAATCTTCCTGGTGATGGATTCCGGCAGCGAAATGTCCTATGTTCCGCACAAGAGCATCGTGGAAGAGCCTCGTTATCAGGTGCTTGAGACCGGCACTTCGTCCATGAAGAAGAAGCTTCAGCTGATGGCGACGGTCTATACTCCCGACAACACCGACGGTATTTCCTGGTACTACGAGTTTGTTCCCAAGGGATCCGTAGTGGGTGAGCCCGATCCTCTCTTCGGCGTTGAAAGCAAGACCTGGGTTCTTGACAACGAATCGGCCGGTTACATGGGCTGCGGTCCCGACTTCGGCAACTCCGGTGGCTGGTGGAGCGCGAACCCGCACGACAAGGACGGCTTCGGCGTGAAGGACGATGAAATCACCTTCTTTGCCAACGGCAAGTATGTGTTCAA
The DNA here is from genome assembly GCA_017617475.1 of Bacteroidales bacterium. Next base: position 21,034 of record JAFZWC010000053.1, on the reverse strand, counting down.
TCCGGGTGAAGACGGTATGGTATACTGCAACTGGGAATCCGGCTGGCGTCCCGACGGTTATTATTCCGGCGACGGAAGCACCGACTATGACGCCCCGGCAGAACTGATGGAATCGGTCTACGTCCTGGGCAGCGACGAGGTGGGAGACTATATTGAACTCCCCGCCGGCGTGCTCTATGGCTACATTCCCAAGCCTCAGGTGCTCACCGAGACCAACCGCCTGTATGTCAAGGAACTCACCAAGAACAAGCTGTTTGTGGTGGCCAACTTTGACGGTATCTCCTGGCAGTTCATCTACCGCCCGAAGGACGGACAGGTAGATCCTACGCCCGAACCCGACCCCGTGGAGCCTCTGGATCCCACCAATTACGACGTGAATGGCGACACCAACTTCTGGAAGGCAGCTACGCTCAATGTGGAAACCTGGTACTCCCCGGGCGACTGGAGCGGCGGCATCACCCCTGACTATGAAGTCACCGCCGGCAACGGCATCAAGGTGACCATCCCCGAGGGCGTGGGCGGCAGCGAATGGATGGGTCAGACCAAGCTCAAGAGCGGCATAGCCTCTTCCAGCGAGAAGGAATACGACTTCAGCGTCACCCTCCTGGCCAATGAAGACATGACCGTGACCATCAAGCTCACCAACGATCCCGAGGAAAGTGACGACATTCACTCCTTCTTCTACGACGGACAGGTGAAGCTCACGGCCGGCGAGCCCCTCGTCTACCGCAAGCACAACCTCAAACAGAGTGTTTCCGGCGACAACGTCATGCTCATCTTCGACTTCGGCCGCAGCCCCATCGGCTCTACCATTGAAGCCAAGGACATTGTGTTCCAGGAGCATATGGACGCTAATCTCTGGGCCGGCGCTAGCCTGAACGTAGAGACGTGGTATTCTCCTGCCGACTGGTCTGGCGGTATTACCCCGGATTACGATGTCACGGCCGGCAACGGCATCAAGGTGACCATCCCCGAAGGTGTCGGTGGCAGCGAATGGATGGGTCAGACCAAGCTCAAGAGCGGTATCGCCTCCTCCAGCGAGAACACCTATGCCTTCAGCGTGAAACTCACGGCTACTGAAGATATGACGGTGACCATCAAGCTCACCAACGATCCCGAAGAATCCGATGATATCCATTCGTTCTTCTATGACGGTCAGGTGAAGCTCGCTGCTGGTGAAACGCTTCTCTATGTCAAGCGCGGTCTCAAGCAGGCCGTCTCCGGTGACAATGTGATGCTCATCTTCGACTTCGGCCGCAGCCCCATCGGCTCCGTGATTGAAGCCAGTGACATCATATTCATGGAAGAAAAATAAATGAAGTGGTTGGTTAATAAGGCAAAAGGGTTGCTGCTGCTGGTGATGGCAGCAACCCTTTTCAACTGCTCCTGCGGAGGCGAACCGGTTCCCGCACCGGAGGTGACGCTCAGCGTGACCCCGACCTCCGTCAGCGTGGGCTATGAGGCCCAGACGGTATCCCTGGCGGTTACCGCCACCGGAGACTGGGGCGTAAGCGTGGCCGACAAGGACTGGTGTTCCGTGTCTCCCTCCGGCGGCATCAAGGGCTCTTCCGCGGTGAAGGTGGAACTGAAAGCCAACCGTACCGGCGAGATCCGGGAAACCACGGTTACCTTCCGTTTTGGTTCCAAGACGTTGGATGTTCCTGTGCGGCAGGACCTCAATGAGGAAGACCTCCCCAAACCCGCACCGGAAATGGTGGTTCCCGACGGCTATGCGCTGGAATGGAACGACGAATTTGACGTGGACGGCAAGCCCAACAGCGCCGAATGGTGGTATGAAACCGGCGGCGGCGGCTGGGGAAACAACGAGGAGCAAGTGTATGTGGCCGGCTCTCAGGGAGGGGAAAACCTTGCCTTTGTTTCCGAGGGTTCCCTGAAAATCCAGGCCCGCAAGATCGGCAACACGGTCTATTCTATCCGCATGAATACCAACAAGAGCTGGAAGTATGGCTGGTTCGAGGCCCGTCTGAAAGTTTCCGACGTGCCGGGTGCGTGGCCCGCATTCTGGATGATGCCCAAGAACTTTAAAACCTGGCCGGGTGACGGAGAAATTGACATCATGGAGTATGCCATCTCTACCCAGGGCAAGAACAAAAGTTCTTCCAGCATCCATTGCAACGCCTTCAACTGGCCGGCCGGTACCCAGAAAACCCACGTCCAGTCGGTTGCCAATGCCGCCACAGAGTACCATGTATACGCATTGGAATGGACGTCGGCCGAAATGAAATTCTATATTGACGGCCAATTGCACCTGACCTTCAAGAATGACGGGCAGGGTTACGACCACTGGCCGTTTGACAATCCTTTCTACTTGAAGCTGAATATGGCTTGGGGTGGAAACATGGGTGGCAAAACCGACCAGACCGGTCTGCCCGCCACATACGAAGTGGACTATGTCCGAGTGTTCAAGAAACTGTAGAGTATGAAACACATCCTAAACCTATGCCTGTTGGCCGTTCTTTGCGCCGTCCTTTCCTGCCAGGAGCAGAAGCCTTCCACCGTGAGGGCTACTGCCGAAGTGGAAAGCCGCGTAGAGGCGCTGCTGTCCCGGATGACCCTGGCCGAAAAAATAGGTCAGATGAACCAGGTCTCGGCCGGCGGCGACGTGTCCAACTATGCCGAATCTATCCGCAAGGGCCAGGTGGGCTCTATCCTCAACGAGGTGGATCCGGTAAAGATCAACGCCTTCCAGCGCCTGGCCGTGGAGGAGTCCCGTCTGGGGATTCCCCTTCTGGTGGGCCGCGACGTCATTCACGGTTTTCATACGGTTTTCCCCATTCCCCTGGGACTGGCGGCCACTTTTGACCCCGACCTGGTAGAGGAGGGGGCCCGTGTGGCGGCTGTGGAGGCCACGTCGCAGGGTGTCCGCTGGACTTTCTCGCCCATGCTGGACATTGCCCGCGACCCCCGCTGGGGGCGTATTGCCGAGGGCAGCGGTGAAGATACGTACCTGGACACCCGAATGGCGGAAGCCATGGTATACGGTTATCAGGGCCGCACGGCCGATTCCACCTCCATGGCAGCCTGCATCAAGCATTTCGTCGGCTACGGTGCTGCGGAAGGCGGCCGGGACTATAACAGTACCTACCTCACCGAGCGCCAGTTGCGCAACGTATACCTTCCTCCTTTCGAGGCGGCGGTAAAGGCCGGCGCCATGACGCTGATGACGTCTTTTAATGACAACGACGGCGTGCCCTCCACGGGCAACACCTTCGTTGTGAAAGACGTACTGCGTGGCGAATGGGGCTTCGACGGCCTGGTGGTCACCGACTGGGATTCCATGGGAGAGATGATAGCCCACGGATTTGGCGCCGACCGCAAGGACGTGGCCGAAAAGGCAGCTAACGCCGGCGTAGACATGGACATGATGACTTTCGGCTTCCTCTCCCATCTGGAAGAACTGGTGAAGAGCGGTGCCGTGAAGCAGAATACCATTGACAATGCCGTGCGCAACATCCTTCGCGTGAAGTTCATGTTGGGCCTGTTTGAGAACCCTTATGTAAACGTTGAGGCGTCCCAGGCGGTTCAGTATGCCCCCGAACACCTGGCTGCCGCCCAAAAGACGGCGGAAGAATCGGCCATTCTCCTGAAGAACGACGGCGTACTGCCTCTGAAGGCGGGTGTCCGTATCCTGGTCACCGGCCCTATGGCCGACGCCCCGCACGACCAGCTGGGCACCTGGGCTTTCGACGGGCAGAAAGCGCATACCGTTACGCCCCTGAAGGCCTTGCAGGCCCGTTTCCCCGGCCTGGTGGACTATGTCCCCGGACTCACGTACAGCCGTGAGAAGCGCAGCGGCTTCTCAGATGTTGTGGCCGCCGCCCGCCGTGCCGACGTAGTGCTGGCGTTCCTGGGCGAGGAAGCCATCCTCTCCGGAGAGGCTCACAGCCTGGCCGACCTTAACTTGATGGGTTCCCAGAGCGAACTGCTCGAAGCCCTGAAGACTGCGGGCAAGCCGGTGGTGGCCACCGTAATGGCCGGCCGCCCGCTTACCATTGAGCGCGACCTCCCCAACGTGAACGCCATGCTGTATAGCTTCCATCCCGGCACCATGGGCGGTCCGGCTCTGGCCAACCTCCTCTTCGGCGATGTGAATCCTTCCGGCAAGACGCCCATCACATTCCTGCGCACCGTGGGACAGGCTCCCCTGTACTACAGCCACAATATGACTGGACGTCCTTACAAGGGAGAAACTCTTCTGGACGACATTCCGGCCGAAGCGGGTCAGACTTCTCTGGGCAATACTTCCTATTACCTGGACTACGGTGCCTATCCGCTTTTCCCCTTCGGCTTCGGGCTCAGTTATACCTCTTTCGCCTATTCCGACATTGCTCTGGACAAGAACAGTTATACGGAGGACGAGGTGCTGCATGTAAGTTTCAACCTGGCCAATACCGGTGCCTGTGAAGGAACGGAAGTGGCCCAGGTTTATATCCGTGACCTGGTGGGCTCCGTGACCCGTCCGGTGAAAGAACTCAAGGCATTCCGGCGCGTGAGCCTGAAGGCGGGTGAAAGCTGCCGCCTCACGCTGGACATTCCGGTTGCCGAGTTGGCTTTCTATGGGTTAGATATGCAAAAACAGGTAGAACCGGGACAGTTCCAGCTTTGGGTGGCTGGTGACAGCGCCTCCGGCGAAGCCCTTTCCTTTAGTGTACGATAAAGATGAATGGACGGGTTAGCGCCCTCTGGGGCACTTTGGTGTTATTGGTGGCCTGCAGCAGTGCAGGCCCCGATACGCCATTGGGACCGGACACCCCGGAGGTCCCCACGGAAAAGGGTCCCGTAGCCAGCGTCTATACCACCTCCGTGAGCGGCCGCCGGTTCGACGAGTCCCAGTTGACGCTTAAAAGCGCGGCGGAGATCAACTTTTACAAGGTACAGCTGTCCGGAGAACAGTTCCAGACGGTAGACGGCTTTGGCACGGCCATCACGCAGGCCAGCTGCTACAACCTCCTGCTCATGAAGGCCGATGACCGCCAGGCTTTCCTGGAGGAGATTTTCAGCAAGGAAAAAGGGCTGGGCTCATCCCTCATCCGGGTGTGCATCGGCGGTTCGGATTTCACCCTGGACGAATTCACGTGGTGTGACGTTCCGGGAATGGAGCACTTTGCCGTGCATCCTCTGGACATCGAGTATGTCTTCCCCATTCTGAAACAGATCTTCCAGATTAATCCGTCGGTCAAAATAATCGGCTCCCCCTGGAGTTGTCCCAAATGGATGAAGATGACGGAAAACGGGAACAGTGCTTATGACAGCTGGACCGGCGGGCGGCTGAATCCCCAGTACTATGCCGATTATGCCCAGTACTTTGTACGTTGGATTCAGGAGATGGAAAAGGAGGGTTTCCCCATCTACGCCATCACGGTACAGAACGAGCCCCTGAACCGGGGAAACTCCATGTCGCTGTACATGCCTTGGGAAGACCAGCGTGACTTTGTGAAGCAGGCCCTGGGACCGGCTCTGGAATCGGCCGGCCTGAAGACCAAGATCCTGGCCTTCGACCACAATTATGATTACGACAGAATTGCCTCGCAGGCCGATTATCCCCTTCATCTGTTTGCCGATGCCGAAACAGCCAAGTACCTGGCCGGATCGGCCTGGCACAATTACGGCGGGAACGTGAGCGTGCTGGACAAGATTCACGACAGTTATCCCGAAAAGGAGATTTACTTTACAGAGGCCTCCATCGGCACGTGGAATTATAACTTTGACGCCTGCCTCATCAACGATTTCCGGGACATCTTTCTGGGAACGCTGGGGCGGTACGGAAAAGGAGTAACCCTGTGGAACCTGATGCTGGACGACCAGCACAAACCCAACCGGCCGGGCGGATGCAACACCTGCTGGGGTGCCGTAACCATCCCTTCCGGCGATCACTCGTACAAAGCCCTGATGCGCAATTCCCATTATTACAATGTGGCGCACTGCTCCAAGGTGCTGGACAGCGGCGCCGTCCGTCTGGGAACGGCGGGTTTCCAGACCGCCGGCCTCAGTTATCAGTGGTACCGCAATCCTGACGGTTCCTATGCGTTGCTGCTGCTTAATGAAACCTCCGCCGACGTGCTGGTGAATTTTCTCACCTCTAAATATGCGGTTCCCTGCAAGGTGCCGGCAAAAGCCATTCAATCCATTCGCTGGAAAGAATAAAAACCGTATCTTTGCGGCATGAATTCCACGCGATGGTTCCGTCTTGTCCTGCTGGCCGGGTTGTTTCTCACAGCCTGTGGCCGGAAAGAGGAGATTATTCCGGAACATAAGCCGGAGCTGCTTTCCGTGAGTGTGTCGGCCCAGACTCTTGTTCTTGCGTCCGGAGAGAGCGCCACATTCACATTCAAGGTAAAGGATGCCGACTATTCCTTCAATTACGACGTCGCGTCTTCCGCCTGCCAGGTAACCCTGATGGGGACAGGTGGCACCAAGCCCACCGCCTTTTCTCTGGTGGAGATTGTCCCCGGGGACGAGGCGGGCTCCTATTCGGCCCGCTTGAAGGATAGCGGGAAGGCAAAGGTGTATGAGCAGGAGGTTTATCTGGCCATTGCCCAAACCGTTTCTTATAACAGCCTGCCCTCCTATGTTACATCTTCCTCTTTCCGGGTCCGTTCGGAGGCTCAGAGCGCGCCTCCCAGCCAGAAGTACCTGGAAACGGGCCTTCCGGTAGTGTACGTGAACACGGAAGGCGGCCAGAGAATCCTGTCAAAAACCGAGTACGTCACAGCTACTCTCCAGATTCGCGGAACGGAAGAGTTTGAGGATGTGGAGAACCTGGCCTGCTCTGTCCGGGGCCGTGGAAACACCACCTGGTCATGGCCCAAGAAGCCCTATCTGATAAAGTTGGACGAGAAAGAGCACCTCTTCGGCATGCACAAACACAAGCGCTGGGTGCTTCTGGCCAATTTCCTGGACCGCACGCTCATGCGCAACCAGGTGTCCATGAAGGTGTCTTCCTTTACCTCGCTGGCCTGGACGCCGGGCTGCGTTCCCGTGGAACTGGTCCTGAACGGAAAACACATGGGCACCTATCTGTTCATCGAGCAGGTGAGGGTGGACAACCACCGGGTGTCCATTACGGAAATGACCCCGGAAGACAATGAGGGAGAGGCGCTTACGGGTGGCTATCTGTTGGAGTCGGACTTCCATTACGACAACGAGGTACAGTGGATGGACCCGCATGGCGGCTGCGTCCAGTTCGGCCCCGAGGGTGGCATTCCCTTCGGCGTCAAGTTCCCCGACCCCGGCGATCTTACCGCCCAGCAGCTGGCCTACATCAAGCAATACATCTCCGATACGGCCGAGGCCCTTTACGGCCCCGATTTTACCGACCCGGAGAAGGGTTACGCCCATTATCTGGACGTGAATTCCTTTGTGGATTACTGGCTGGTTTTCGAGGTGATGGGCAATCACGAGCTGGGCAATCCGGGCAGCGTCTTCTATTACAAAGACCGGGGCGGAAAACTGACAGCCGGTCCCTGCTGGGATTTTGACTGGGGCGTCCTTTCTTTCAGGACATCCCCCCAGGCCAAGACGGGCTTGCTTAACCGTAACGCGGTGTGGTACAAGCGTTTATTTGACGACCCCGCCTTCGCCAAACGCGTGAAGGACCGTTTCCAGGAGCTGTTGCCCCAGTTGCAAACCATACCGGCTTATATAGACACTTGTGAAAAGCAGTTGGAGAAATCGGCCGAACTGAATTTCAAAATGTGGAATCCGGCCGAGGATGCCAGCATGAACGGCGGGAGCATCATCAACGGAGACGAGAACCTGACATTCCAGCAGGCCGTGGTCCGCTTGAAATCCAACTATATGGAGCGGCTGAAGGTGATTGAGAACAACTTGTAAGTCAGTCCTCCCAGCTCAGAAGGCGGCTGCCGTCGGCCTGCACGGAAATATGCACCTTGAGGGTCTCTTCCGGTAAGAGGCCTTCAATGTTTTCCGGCCACTCCATGAGGCACAGTTCCCCGGAATCCAGATAGTCGTAAAGGCCGATATCCAGGGCTTCGGCCGGCTTGTCAATGCGGTAGAAATCAAAGTGAAAGATGGGTTGTCCCTGCCCGCCACGGTACTCGTTCACAATGGCGAAGGTGGGGGAGCTCACCGCGTCTTCCTGAACGCCCAACACCTTGCACACGGCGGTGGTAAAAGTGGTTTTTCCTGCGCCCATAGGGGCGTAGAACGCCACCAGCGTATGGTCCCCAATCTCTTTCAGGAACTCAACCGCGGCCCTTTCCAAGTCTTCCAGACCCTTAATGACAATCTCATGTTTCATGAAGCAAAGATAATTATAATTCCAATATATTCCTCCGGTCCAGGAAGCGGTAGCTGGCGGCTTCGGCCAGATGGGCGGGACAAATGTCCGGGCTGCCGGCCAGGTCGGCTATGGTGCGGGCTATCTTGATGATTCGGGTATAGGCCCGGGCGCTTAGGCCCAGTTTGTCTATAAGGCGTTCCAGCAAATCCTTGCAGGCGTCGTCCAGGGGGCAGAAGGCCTCCAGCTGCTTGGACGACATCTCCGCATTGGTGAAGATGCCGCTTCCCGCGAAGCGCTTTCTCTGAATCTCCCGGGCCCGAAGGACCCTTTCGGCAATGGCGGCCGACGGCTCCGCTTTTCCGCCCCGCACCAGGGCCGATGTCTCCACAGGTTGAACCCAGATTTGTATGTCTATACGATCCATGATGGGTCCGGAGAGCTTGGAGAGGTAACTGGCGCGCTGGCCGGCCGTGCAAGTGCAGCGGTCGCCCTCGCCGTAATAGCCGCAGGGACAGGGGTTTGATGCGGCAACCAGCATGAAGGACGCAGGGTATTCAATCTTGGCCTTGAGCCGCGAAATGCAAACTTTCCGGTCTTCCAGCGGCCCGCGGAGGGCTTCCAGCGTGGCTTTCGGCGCTTCGCAGAACTCGTCGCAAAAGAGCACGCCGTTAGTAGCCAGCGACACTTCCCCCGGCAGGATGTTCTCTCCACTGCCCCCGCCCAGCATGGCCGCTTTGGAGGCCGATATGTGCGGCGCGCGGAAAGGGCGGCTGCGCATGAGCCCCACCCCTCCGACGGAGCGTCCCGCCACGGAATACACCTTGGAAGTGATGGCGCTCTCTTCCCGGGTCATGGGCGGCAAGATTCCCGCCATGGCCTTGGCAATGGAACTTTTCCCCGAACCCGGGGCTCCGACCAAAAGGACATTGTGCCCCCCGCTGCAGGCAATCTCCACCCCTCGTTTGGCCCCGTCCTGGCCGATGATATCGGCAAAATCCATATAGGAGGGCGGGTGCACAGGCTGTTCCCGGACAGCCCGCCCATAGGCTTCGCTGTTCCAGATCAGAAGGTCCGAAACATCCTCGTCTCCGCCCAGCACGCGCAGGACATCGTCCAGGGTGCGGACGCCGAACAGGAGCGAATCCGTATAATCCACGGCTTCCAGGGCCGATTCTTCCGGCAGGATACAACCTTTGAGCCCCAGCCTCTGCGCCAGCTCCACCATGGGAAGGGCTCCGCTCACCGGCCTCACGCCGGCATCCAGGCCCAGTTCGCCCATAATCAGGTACTTTTCCAGCTCCGGCATGGCCCTTTGTCCCGAGGCGGCAATAATGCCCAGGGCAATGGGAATGTCGTATCCGCTGCCCTGCTTGTGCATATCGGCCGGGGCCAGGTTAATTACAATCTTTTTCCCGGGCACATGGAAGCCCCGGGCCTGCAGGGCGGTGACCGTTCTCAGGAGGCTTTCCTTGACGGCGGCGTCGGCCAGCCCGACCAGGTGGATGCCAATTCCCAGCTGGATTTCCACCTCAATGGTCACGGGTACCGCCTCTATACCCACGCACTTGGCACAATGAATGGTAACCAGCATAGTTATTCTATTCGCACAGAAGTGAAGTAGCCGTTGAAATAATAGGACTCCTGCCCAAGGTCAGACAAAACCACATGGGTGCGGCCGTTCCCGCTGGTGAGGGCCACTGCGCAGTGCTCCTCTGACACAAACAGGTCCAGGGGAGTGGCCAGACGGTATTCTCCGTCGGGCAGGATCAGCTGTTTATGGGTTCCGTCCAGCCGGAGCACCCGCCCGCTGGCATCCATGTCGGCGAAGGCCCAGTTTTCCTTCGTCAGCACCAGTTGTCCCCGGGCCGATTGGCCGCTGGCCAGCGGATAGATAACCCCGGAAGCAGGGTTCAGAAACCAGTTGACGCAATTGCTGACGGTGGGCAAAGTGCGCCCCCGCACCGTCAGAGTGTCCCCATAAGGAACTATGGTGCAGGAAATGACAGACGGCGCAAACACCTTCAGGGTCACTTTTTTCTCGCCGGCTATCCAGTACAGGGAAGACCCCCGTTTTTCCACTCGGTGCACGGTTCGCCCGTTAACGCGCAAATCCAATATGGAGGCCGATGCTTCGGCCGAAAGGGTTTGGAAGGGTTCTCCGCCCCGCATCACGTGGTAATCACCGTCGGTATAGCAGTAATAGACTTCCTCTCCGTCCAGGAAAAGGGCTCCGCCTCTCCATTCCGGGTCGGAAGGATTGCCTAGAACGCTTCCCCGGGGGGCATCAAAGACGGCTTCCCCGTTAATCCGGTAGCAGAATCCGCCCCTTCCCGGATGCTGTCCCAGGGTGTATACATTACCATTGAGCAGCAGGAATCCCTGCAGGTGTTCCTCGCCCTCATAACGGAACCGCTCCTCTCCGTCGCAAAGCACCACGGTCTCGTGCCCGTCCGTGGTGTCGGACCAGAGGTGCCCGTCCCAGACCCGGTGCCTTTCCGGATCGGGCGGCGTTTCTACGGGTATGCTTAGCACTTGCTTGCCATCTATAAAAAAGAGGAGGTCGGCCTTTCCCAGACTGTCTTTCCGCCAGTCTACCGAATCCCGGAAATGGATGGCCGTGGCATAGACGGAGGGAACGTACTCCGGTTCAGGCGGCGCTTCCGGCTCCGGAGGTGTTACAGGGAGCAGGCTGTCCCTCTGGCCGCCCGGCCGCCCGCCCCGGGCAAAGCGGTCCTGTTCCCGCATGAAGCGGGGGAGTGAGTCCAGGAGCGGGTCCCGGCAGGCGACGGCCAGAAATAACAGCGACAGGAAACCGATTAACTTTCGCATAACTTGGGTTATTAATGGCCGGCAAGTTGAAAAAAGCCGCGGTGAAATCCTACGATCGTAAAAAAAATAGTGTTGTTTCACCTGCTTTTTGTGCGTTTCTACCGATTTTTGATTAAGTTTGTGAATATGATTCTTTATCCCAACGTCAAAATCAACCTGGGACTGAAGGTCCTCAGAAAGCGTCCGGACGGCTACCACGACCTGGAAACCCTCTTCGTACCCTATCCCGGCATAGCAGATTGTCTGGAGATAGTCACGGGTGACGACTACAGCCGCACGCTGGCCAGTCTCAAGGAGCGTTACCCTTCCCTTACCCAGGCCATTTCCGACGACGGAAAGCTCATGATTACCCTGGCCCGCAAGGAAGGCGTGGACTGGGATCCCCTCAAAGACCTCACGGCCAAGGCCTATTTCCTTCTGGCCGAAGATTATGACCTCCCTCCCATGAAGATTTACCTAGAGAAACTCTCTCCCGTGGGTGCCGGACTGGGGGGCGGGTCTTCCGATGCCGCCTTCGCGCTCCGGATGATTTCTACGCTGGTCAACTTGAATCTGACAGATGAGGAACTGGCCGCCTATGCCGCCCGCCTGGGCAGCGACTGTGCCTTCTTTGTTTACAATACGCCCATGTTCGGAACGGGAAGGGGAGAAATCCTGGAGCCGTTTCCCCTGAATCTGAAAGGCTACCGCATTGAAGTGGTGGTGCCGGAAGGAATAGCCGTTTCCACGGCCGATGCTTACAGGGGAATAGTCCCCTGCGACTCCGGAACCCCCTTGAAAGAAATCTTGCGCCAACCGGTGTCCTCCTGGAAAGACAGCCTGGAGAACGACTTCGAGAAAACGGTGTTTGCCAAGTATCCCGCCCTGGCCGCCGTGAAGGCGGAACTATACGAAAAAGGCGCTACCTACGCCGCAATGTCCGGCAGTGGAAGCGCCTGTTTCGGAATAGTTTCTTGTTAAGTTATTTATTTCCGAAAGAGAATCTCAAGCCTGCTTCGACGTCGAAGCGGAGGGGTTGAACCGTGCGCAGGGACCTGGGCTGCTTGTCCGTGGCGAAGAAGTAACGGAAGCTGGGATCCAGGTAAATGCCCAGGAACGGGGTAATCTTGTATTCCACACCCAGACCCAGGGCGCCGGACCACTGCGGACGGGTGCCTTTCTGGTGGTAGTGGAGGTCGCTGGGGCTGTTGTGCACCAGGAAATCGTTATCCAGGAGCCATTCGGCCGAACCGCCGGCGAAGGCGTGAACGTTCCAGCGGCTGGAGTTTACAAAGTTGTAATAGAAATTGACCGGCACGCCCAGCCAGTGCTGGTGGTTGTCGATGTCTGTCTGGGGGAGGTAGAATCCGTCTCCCTTGTAGTCTCCCACAAACGTGCGTCCCAGGTTGGTGTAGCGGATGCCGGTGCCGATGGCCCAGCGGGGAGAAAGGTTGAACTGAACACCCACGCCAATGGAGAACGGCAAGGCGAAGCTGACCTCCGGGCTTTCGTTGTAAATGCCGATTTCCGAATCGCGGGAAGGGGCACCGTAGCGGCGGAAGTTGTTGTGAATGCCGCTTCGCTGGCTGGTCTGCACGTTGCCGAATGCCTGCAGGGAGAACCCGCCGGACGCCTTTCTGGCGGCCAGCTTTTCTTCAAAGGCCAGCTGGTTCAGAAGGGCGTTGTCGTTGGCCTTCTGGGCCTGGGCGGCAACCTCTTCCGGGGTGGCCTTTTCTTGGGCGGCGGGCTGGGCGGCGGGGGCCTCAGGGGCCTTTGCCACTTCAGGGGCGGCTTCAGGAAGGGCTTCCCGGGCGGCGGGCTCTTGGGCCTGTGCCAGCAATTGAGGTCTTCTCCGGGGAGACTGTACTAATTCCACAGGAGTCACTTCCTCTACGGGAGCGGCTTCTGTTTCAGGCACGGTTTCCCCGGAGGCCTCTGACATAAATATTGAAGGGTTAGAATGTTCAGGTTCAATGACGGAGATGGCGGGCTTCAGCAGCACGAACAGCGCCACGGCAGCCGCGGCGGCCAGGGCGGTGGCGTACCCCCAGAAACGGACAGGAATTACACGGCGCTGCTTATCCAGTCCCGCAGCCACGCCTTCCCAAATCCTGGGGGAGACGGGCTCTTCCGCGTTCTGTAAGAGATTTCTTACTTGTATGTCAAATTCCTTTTCGTTCATTTTTCTATCATTTCCTGCAAACGAAGCCGTGCGCGTTGCAATTTGGAGCGCGAGGTGGCTTCCGTACATCCCAGTTCCTTGGCTATTTCCTTGTGCGAATAACCTTCCACCACATACATGTTGAAGACCGTTCGGGCGTCTGGAGGAAGGGCCTCGATAAGCCTCATGAGCTCTTTATACCCTATTCTTTCCAGCGGCGTGGCCTCTTCCGTAAACAGGCTGCGGGCTTCGCTAATATCGTCGCTCAGGCCCAGGGCGTCTGTTTTTCTGAGATGCATCAGTGCAGTATTGACAAAGATCCTTCTGGCCCAGCCTTCGAAGGAACCGGCTCCTTCATAGCTTTCAATCTTGGTGAACAAGGTGATGAATCCTTCCTGGAGAACGTCTTCGGCATCTTCCCGGTTTCCCATGTAACGGAGGCACAGGGCCATCATTTTGGGCGAAAGGGCATCGAACAGACGCTTTTGCGCGCGGCGGTCTCCCTGCCTGCAGGCGGAGGCCATCCGCTCCAGGGACGACAACCCGCCAGGAGATTCGTCATCTCTTGTCCACTGTATAAGATGCAATTTAGACCAAAAACGTTTCAAAGGGTCCGGATTTTGTTTGGTGCGTAGAGACAAATTTACTAGCAAACGCAGAGAAAACAAAAGAAAAAACGTAAAAAAACCGTATTTTTGTAGGTCATGAAAAAGCTGGTAGTGATCCTCCTCCTGTTGTGCACCGCATGGGTGCCCGTTCCTGCCCAGGAAACGGACGCCAATCTGGTGGATGCGGTCACCCTCTATACCAACGGGCAGAATAAAAAGGCCCGCCAACTTCTGAAAACCCTCTCCATAGCTCAGCCCCAAAACGATGCCGTTTGGTATTACCTGGCCATGGCTTCCCTGAAAGACCGGGACATGGACGCAGCCGTCGAGGCCTGCCGCCAGGCCGTGGCCCTGGACTGCGCCAATTACTGGTACCGGCACATGGCGGGCCGCCTGGCCATCCTTCAGGACAAGGCCGAAGAGGGGATGGCGCAGTACGAAACCATGGTGAGGGATTTTCCCGACCAGAGCGGAACCTGGTACGAGCTTCTGGACTTGTACCTCAAGTACCAGAAGTTCGACAAAGCCCTGGAAGCCCTGGACGAGATTGAAAAGCAGCGCGGCCTTTCCGAAGAGGTGGTGCGCACCCGTTACGACGTATACACGGCCATGGGCCGGCAGGAGGAGGGCGTCCAACTTCTGGAGAAGTTCAACGAGATGTACTCCCTGCCGTCCGTCCTCTCCATGCTGGGCGACTATTATCTGGCCGATTACCAAGATTCTCTGGCTCTGGCCCGTTACCAGGAGGCCCTGTCGCTGGACAGCGCCTACCTGCCCGCCGTGCTGGGCAAGTCGGAAGTGTACCGGCACATGCGCCGCTACGCGGACTATTTCAAAACCCTGGAGCCCTTCTTTACCTCCCAGGACGTATCGGCCGAGTCCAAGAGCATGTACATAGGCAATCTTACCCGTTCCCTGGACCCCCGAATCCTGGAGATTCACCGGGCGGGCTTTGACTCCCTGGCCGTCAAGGCCGGCGCCGCCCATCCGGCCGACAGTTCCCTGCTCTCCACCATCGGCTCCTATTATTATACCACCGGCCGGGAGAAGGAGGCGGGGGAATGGTTCAAAAAATCGGCCGACCTTTATCCCGAAAGCCTTACCCAGACGGCAACCTATATCCAGTACCTTCAGCTCCAGAGCCAGTGGGAACCCCTCAGGGAGCGCGCCATGCAAGGTTATGAGCGCTTCCAGCAGCTGGTTTTCCTGGACTATGCCAACCTGGCCAGCTACAACCTGGAAGACTGGGACAGCATCATAGGTCTCTGCCAGATGATGCTGAGCCGATACCCCAAGGACAAGGACATCTGCCTCAACGCCTGGACGCAGCTGGGAGACGCCTACCACTCCAAAGAAGACGACAAGAATGCCTACAAGGCCTACCAGAACGCCCTCAAGATCAATCCCGACTATGCTCCGGTGCTCAACAACTACGCCTACTACATGAGCCTGGAAGGGAAGAATCTGAAAAAGGCATACGCCATGTCCAAGAAAACCATAGAACAGGAGCCGGACAACGCCACGTATCTGGACACCTTCGCCTGGATCCTGCATCTGATGGGGAGAGACCTGGAGGCCAAGCCTTTCTTCAAGCACGCCATGCTGTACGGAGGCAAGGAGAGCGCAACCATCCTGCGCCATTACGCCACGGTCCTGGAGGCCCTGGGAGAGGCCGATACCGCCGCCGTTTACCGTAACCAGGCCCAGCGCCTGGATTCTGCCGGAAAGCAATGAGAAAAGCCCTGCTCATAGTGTTGCTGGCCGTTGCGGCCGTGTGGAACGCCGGAGCGCAGAACGCTTCGGTGAAGCGCCTGGAGAACCAGCGCGCACAGCTGGAGAAAGATATCGCCCGGCTCAACGGCATGCTCAACCAGAATACCATGCGCAGCTCCGAGATTCTGAGCAGCCTTACGCTGGTCCGGCGCAAAATTTCGGCCCGGGAGCAGCTTATTGCCAGCTATGACCAGACCTTGAAGATCCTGAACGATTCCCTGCGCATGTGCCAGCGGGACCTGGACCGTCTTCAGGCCCGCCACGACACCCTCCAGCTCTATTATTCCCGCCTGGTAAGGGGTGCGTATAAAAACCGCGACACGCGTCTGTGGTACATGTATGTACTGTCCAGCGGCTCGGTGAGCCAGGCCTTCAACCGCATGGGCTACTTCCGCAACCTGTCGTCCCAGATGAGCGAACAGGCCGTGAAAGTGAAGGAGGCTGCTGCCGAACTGGAAGTGCAGAAAACCCGCCTGAACAAGATCAAGGCCGAGACCAGCCAGATGAAGCAGAAGGTGGTGGAAGAGCGCACCAAGCTCCGTTCGGAGGAAGGAGACGCTTCCAAGATGGTGGACAAACTCAAGAAAGACCGCAAAACTTACGAGAAGCAGCTCAAGGAAAAGAACCGCCAGAAAGAGGACCTGAACCGGAAGATAGCCGACCTTATTCGCCAGCAGACCAAGAAGCAGAGCGGGGGCGGCAGCAAGAAGAGTACCGGAGGAAAAACCACCTCCACCCAGGTGGATACCAAGCTGTCCAACGAGTTCGCTTCCAACAAGGGCCGCCTGCCCTGGCCGGTGGAAGGAACGGTGGTAGAGCGCTTCGGAAAGCACACCCATCCGGTGTATAAGAATGTGCAACTGCCTCAGAACAACGGAGTTACGCTGGTGGTGAAACGGGGGTCCCAGGTGAAAGCCGTCTTCAACGGCACCGTTACCCAGGTGGTGGTGCTGCCCGGCTACAACCAGTGCGTCCTGGTTAATCACGGAGAATACTTCACCCTCTACAGCAAACTCAAGAGCGTCACGGTGAAGGCCGGGCAAAAAATAACCACCGGCCAGGTGGTTGGCACGGTGGATACCATAGGCGGGGAAGATCTGTTCCACTTCGAGTTGTGGAAAGGCTCGGATCCCCAGAATCCGGAAAACTGGCTAAGGAACTAACGCAAGGGCTCTAACGCCACCGTTCCGGGAATGTCGTCCTGGGGCGGAGCTCCATGCAAATAAATGATGCGCTGGTTGGGACTTCCGCGGAAGAGGAGGTCGGTGTCACGCTGCTCCAGAATGAAGGGGCCATCTACCAGCACGTCCAGGTAGGGTAGCATCTGGGACAATTGGGCCGATGCCTGGATTTCCTCAATCGTAAACCCGGTCCAGCACCAGATGGTCTTGTTGGTCTCTTCCTTGATGCGGCGGGCCAGTTCGGTAAAGGCTTCCACCTGGTAGAAGGGGTCGCCGCCGCTGAAGCTAACGTCCGAGAGCTCATCGGCCTTGATATCGGCCAGGATTTCCTCCACATCCATCCAGTGCCCGGCGTTGAAATCCCAGCTTTCGGGATTGTGGCAGCCCTTGCAGGCATGCTTGCACCCTGCACAGTAAATGGCCGTCCGGAACCCGGGTCCGTCGGCCATTGTCTGATGCAAAATATCTAATACTCGAATTTTCATAGAGATTTCTCGACTTCGTCCTTCGGACTCCGCTCGAAATGACAATCCCTATTTATGGATTACCCTGTCGTGTAACTCGGCCAGCTTGCCGGAGTTCCAGCGGTCGGTGGTGCCCACCAGATAACCGGTGATGCGCTGCAGGGTGTCAATGTGGTGACCGTGGCAGTGCGGGCACTCCTTGAGGTCCTTCTCGGCGTTTTCGTAGCCGCAGTCCATGCAGCGGTTGCGGTTGTGGTTCACAGAGCCGTAGCCAATGTCGTACTTGTCCATGAGGTCCACAATGCGCATGATGGCCTCGGGGTTGTGGGTGGCGTCACCGTCCACCTCGACATAGAAGATATGGCCGGCGTTTTCGTACTTGTGGTACGGGCCCTCGATCTTGGCCTTGTGCTCAGGGGTGCAGTGATAGTACACCGGAATGTGGCTGGAGTTGGTGTAGTAGTCCTTGTCCGTGATGCCGGGCAGCACGCCGAAGGTCTTCTTGTCCCTCTTGGTGAACTTGCCGGAGAGGCCTTCCGCCGGAGTGGCCAGGAAGGTGAAGTTGTGCTGGTAGGTCTCGGCGAAGCCGTTGATCTTCTCGGCCATGTGGGAGATGATGCGCAGACCCAGCTCCTGGGCTTCCTCGCTCTCTCCGTGATGCTTGCCGATAAGGGCGATGAGGCATTCTGCCAGGCCGATGAAGCCGATGGACAGGGTGCCCTGGTTGATGACAGATTCAATGGAATCGTTCTCGTCCAGTTTTTCGCTGCCCAGCCACAGGCCGGCCATCAGCAGCGGGAACTGCTTCTTGAGGGCGGTCTTCTGGAACTCGTAACGCTCGTTCAACTGGCGGGCGGCAATTTCCAGGGCCCAGTCCAGTTTCTTGAAGAACTTCTGGATGCGGAGGTTCTTGTCGGACTCCTCGTTCATGGCCTCGATACCCAGCTTCACAATGTTGATGGTGGTGAAGCTCAGGTTGCCACGGCCGATGGAAGTCTTGGGGCCGAACTTATTACCATACACGCGCGTGCGGCAACCCATGGTGGCCACCTCATGCTCGTAGCGCTTGGGGTCTTCCGGCTTCCAGGCGTCGTCCTGATTGTAGGTGGCGTCCAGATTCAGGAAGTTGGGGAAGAAACGGCGGGCGCAAACCTTGCAGGCGAATTTGTAAAGGTCGTAGTTAGGGTCTTCCGGGAGGTAGGACACGCCCTTCTTCTTCTTCCAGATCTGGATGGGGAAGATGGCGGTGGAGCCGTTACCCACACCTTCGTACGTGGTGTTCAGGATTTCGCGGATGACGCAGCGGCCCTCGGCCGAAGTGTCCGTACCGTAGTTGATGGAGGAGAACACAACCTGGTTACCGCCACGGCTGTGGATGGTGTTCATGTTGTGAACGAAGGCCTCCATGGCCTGGTGGACGCGGTTTACCGTCTGGTTAATGGCATGCTGCTGGGCGCGGTCCTTGCCCTGAAGGCCGATGAGGTCGCGCTTGATGTAGTCGTCAATCTTGGCGTCCTTGAGCTCGCTCAGGTCCGTGTTGAAGAGGTCGCCGGCTTTGTCGATCTCTTCCTCGTACGTCTTGCGTACGTAGGGGGCCAGATAAAAGTCGAAGGCGGGGATGGCCTGGCCGCCGTGCATCTCGTTCTGGACGGTTTCCATGGAGATGCAGGCCAGCACGCTGGCGGTCTCGATACGCTTGGCGGGACGGGATTCACCGTGGCCGGCCTTGAGACCATGCTCCAGGATCAGGTCCAGGGGGTGCTGGATGCAGGTAAGGGACTTGGTAGGATAGTAGTCCTTGTCGTGGATGTGGATATAGTTGTTGGCCACGGCCTCGCGCACGGGGTCGCTCAGGAGGCACTCGTCCACATAGCTCTTGGTGGCCTCGGAGGCGAACTTCATCATCATGCCCGCGGGCGTGTCCGCGTTCATATTGGCGTTCTCACGGGTGATGTCGTTGGACTGCGCCTGGATGATGGTTTCGAAAATTTCGTTGCTCTTGGCCTTACGGGCAATGTTACGCTTGTTGCGGTAACGGATATATTCCTTGGCAACCTCCTGGCGGGGGCTGTTCATCAGGTGATTCTCTACTACTTCCTGGATTTCTTCCACCGTCATGACGTCCTTGTCCAGTTCGGAGATGGCCTGGGCAATCTGGGCGGCAAGTACGATATCCTCTCCGCCATCGGTCACATTCATGGCTTTCAGGATGGCAGCAACAATCTTCTGGTTGTTGAAATCGACTCGACGGCCGTCACGTTTTAGTACACTCTTAACCATAGGTCTAGTTCTAGTTTTTCTAGTTGGTAATCATAGGGGCCTTTACCCACGGGAACAAAATTATATGATTCTATCCAACTTTCCCACGATTTTGCAAGAAAAAGTTATCAACAGCCAAAAGAAAAAGCTGTTAATTCGTTATGAATCAACAGCTTATAAAAATTAGTTATTTAGAAATATTCTAAAATATAACCTTCGTGTTTCTTTTGGGCCGAAAGTTTTCAACAAGGGGCCGGCGGACGCCTTTTAGTCGCCCACCACCCACACCAGGACGTGGCGGTCGAAGGTCATGTATTCGAGGTCGAACTCCTGCTCGTCCTCGTTCTTGTCAATAAAGGTGGCTTCCAGCTCTCCTTCTCCGCGGGGACGGAAACGCTCGATCTCGATCTGTTCGGCAAAGTCAACGTTGTAGCGGCTCAGCAGCTTGAAGATGGCTTCCTTGGCGCACCAGTAGATGGCCAGCTGCTCGTTCCTCTTCTCGTCTTCCAGGTCCTCGATCTCTTCGTCGCTCAGGGCTTTTTTCTCCACGGCCGAAAAGTCGCGGTCCAGGGATTCGATATCGATGCCGCAGTCTTCTTCCTCGTGGAGGATGACGGCCACGTATTTTTCCGTATGGGTGATGGAGATGTTGACGGCGTTGTTCTCCAGGTAGGGTTTGCCGTTGTCGTGATGACTCAGGTACACCTTCTCATCGAAGAGGGTGTTAAGCAGGGCCCGTACGGCCAGGCGCTGCTTGCGGAGGGATTCGCTCCGGATGAACGAGATTTCTTCCATCTCGTCAGTGGGGGTGGCGCTCAGGTTTCTGAGCTCCTCCTCCGTTTCAGTGATTTGCCACACTCCTATGGTGGCTTCGTTCTCTAATTTTTTCTTTAAATAAAGTCCCATTCAATGGTTTGGTTCGAACGACAATACAAAGCCGCCCGAAGGCCTCGGAAGGCATCGGGTTTTTATCTTTCAAAGGTGTACAATCGCGACAGAGGGTCGTCTGAACCGACGCCCGCTAACTGGTTGGATTTGACCTGACTGGGAGGCTCCATACTAATCGTTACAATTTTCAGTCGCAAAGATAACTCATTTTTGTCAATTCCAACAAATGTCTGAAGGAAAATTTGTAACTTTGCATGCTAAACAGATTCTTCGCTCCGCTCAGAATGACAAGACGGCCCCGAAGGGTTATGGAGCGTAGCGACCCAGGGGGTCTGGGGGATTAGGCCCCCAGTTAGTCGAAGACTATTTGACAAATGCGTGCATTTGTCATTCTGAGGAGTGAAACGACGAAGAATCTGCAGGAAGAACATTTAACTTAATTCATTTAATATCATGAAATTTTTGACTGATGAAAAGCTCCTTATCGTAGGTGCTGCCGGTATGATCGGTTCCAACATGGTCCAGACCGCCGCTATGCTTGGTCTTACTCCCAACATTTGCCTGTACGATATCTTTGAGCCCGGCCTCAAGGGTGTCCTGGCCGAGATGGACCACTGCGCATTCGAGGG
>JAFZWC010000052.1 GCA_017617475.1 Bacteroidales bacterium | reverse complement strand
GGTGTGGTTGCCTTCCATATCGGTGTTGGCGGAGCAGTGCATGGCGGCGATGCCCTTCAGCGGGAGATAGTAGTTCATCATGGAGAACATACCCTTCTTCATCTCACCGCCGTACCAGGTGTTCAGGATAACCTGCTCACGGGAGGTAACGTTGAAGGCGACGCAGGTGTCGCTGCGGAGACCCAGCTCCTTGTAGTTGTCCACCTTGGCCTTGGAAGCGCAGTATACCACGAAATCGGGTTCCTGGTCGAAGTCTTTCTGGTTCTGGGGACGGAGGAACATGTTGGTCACGAAGTGGGCCTGCCAGGCAACTTCCATGATGAAGCGGACCTTCATGCGGGTGTCCTTATGGGTGCCGCAGAAACCGTCCACCACGAAGAGGCGCTTGCCGGAGAGCTGCTCCTGGGCCAGTTTCTTCACGGCCTTCCAGGTGGCGACGCTCATCTTGTGGTTGTCGTTGTGGTACTCGTCGGTGTCCCACCAGATCTCACCCTTCTTTCCTTCCTTGGTGGTGTTGTCGTACACGATGTACTTGTCTTTAGGGGAACGGCCGGTGTAAATACCCGTCATCACGTTGATGGCGCCGAGTTCGGTTACCTGGCCCTTGTCAAAGCCTTCGAGACCGGGTTTGGTCTCTTCGTTGTAAAGAACCTCATACGTGGGGTTGTAAAGGACTTCCTTCACACCCTTGATGCCGTACTTTCTGAGATTGATGTTTGCCATAAAAGTATCTGAGTTTGAATATTAATTCGAGTCCACAAATTTACGGAAAATGCGTTACTTTTCCAAATGCAAAGCCAGCCTTTTTCGAAGGGCCTGGGCCTGGGTCAGATTCTCCAGTTTGTCGGCCTCGTCCAGCCAGCGGGAGGCGATAACATAATCACCCAGAAGGTAAAACGCCTGGGCCATGTTGAAGCAGGCGCATGCCCTCTTGACAAGGCTGCCATCCTTCACCAGAGGCTCCCAGCCCTGGATGGCCTTGGCAAATTTGCCGTCGGCCGCATCCTGCAGGGGGGTGAACCAGTTCTCGGAAGAGAAGTCGTCAAAATAGTAGAAGCTGAAGCTCTCGGTGCTCCAGTTGGACTGGAAGCGGCGGGAGATGCGCAGCCCCACTTCCTCGGCCTCGGGCAGGAGGCTTCGGAGCGTGAGGTCTTTCAAGGCGTCCTGGGTGAGCATTCCGTTGCTGTAAACGGCCGGATTGAGCACTGCGCTTCCCTTGTACTTGCGCACCTCGTCGCTGCCCATGCTGTCATACACATAGAGGTTGGTGCTTACCGGCACACTGGCCGGGCAGACGAAGGCCGAATCCACCGACTGAAGCTTGGATTCCGTCATCTTGCCCAGGGAGGGCTCTCCCAAGGCCGACGACAGCAGGAAGATGACATCGCCGCCGGTTTCCATCACCAGCGAGTGCATGAGGTCTACGCCAATGCTGTCGGGCGTGGCAATGCGGCTGAGGCCGATCACTTCCTCGCCGCCAAAATAATCGGCCTCCAGCGCGCTGGCCAGGGCCGATGCGGCATGGCGGTCAAACAGGGAATCTACGCTGTTTATGCCGTCCATGTACACGATGGAAGCGGTTTTTCCCGCCAGGGTGAGGCCGGCGTCGGAAGGCTGACGCACTTCCAGATGCAGCGGATACACCTGCGGAGAGCAAGCCGCCAGGGCAAGGGCGGCTACCAGAATCCAGGAAAGCTTTTTCATATTACTTCTGCACTAAGGTCGTATTCATCGGCCGCGGTGATGCGGACGTTGAGGAACTCTCCCACAAGGGAATGAGGCTCTATTCCGTCAAAGGCATCGGCCGAGTATTTCACCAGGATTTCACCGTCAACCTCGGGGCTTTCGAACTCGCTGCGGCATACCAGGATGCCGTCGGAGAAACCGTCTACCAGCACGCGCTCTTCGGTGCCAATCCGGGATTCGTTATATGCAAGAGAAATGCCACGCTGCACTTCCATAAGCTCATTCAGACGCTTTTGCTTCACGGAAGGACGAATACTGTCCTTGAAGTGTTCCGCGCCGTAGGTTCCCTCTTCCTCGGAGTAAGTAAAGGCCCCCATGCGCTGGAAGCGGGCTTCCTTCACAAATTCCACCAGTTCCTTGAAGTGGGCCGCCGTCTCGCCGGGATGGCCCACGATGAGCGTGGTGCGGAGGGCGACGCCCGGGACCTTCTCCCGCATGCGGCGGATGAGCTCGCGCGTCCATGCGCCGTCCACGTGGCGGTGCATCTTGTCCAGCACCTCGTCGGCCACATGCTGCAGGGGAATATCCATATAGCGGCACACCTTGGGGTTGCAGGCCATCTCTTCCAGCACGTCCTCCGGGAAATCGGCCGGATAGGAATAGTGGATGCGCATCCATTCTATGCCTTCCACCTCGGAGAGTTTGCGTAAAAGATCGGCCAGGCAGCGCTTGCCATAAAGGTCCAGACCGTAATAGGTGGTGTCCTGGGCTATGATAATCAGTTCCTTAACACCCTTGGCAGCCAGGGCGCGGGCCTCGGCCACCAAAGTTTCCATGGGCACGGAGACGTGCTTGCCACGGATGAAAGGAATGGCGCAGTAGGAGCAGCGGCGGTCACAGCCCTCAGAAATCTTCAGATAAGCGTACGGCTTGTACTCCCCTTCCAGAAGACGCCCGTGGCGAAGGGCCGGATTGGGCTGGCAGCCCAGCTCCCGGATAAGCGGATCCAACTCCCGGGCGCCGAACCAGCCGTCCACTTCGGGGATGAGGCCGGGAAGTTCGTCGGGATAGCGCTGCGACAGGCAGCCGAAAACAAGAAGCCGTCCAACCTCCCCGCTGGCCTTGCGCTGGGCGGCGGCCAGGATGGTCTGGATGGACTGCTCCTTTGCGTCTCCTATGAAGCCGCAGGTATTGATGAGGAGGACATCTACCGGGCAGGTCTCCCCTTCCGGCACAATCTGGTAGGAGTCTTGTACCTGGAACAGCAGGTGCTCGGTGTCTACGGTATTCTTCGAGCACCCCAGGGTAATGACCTGGAGCTTAGGCATCTAGGCCTCCTTCTGGGCCTCCGCCTCGCGATCCTCGTCCGTCACGAATTCCAGGGAAGCGTAGTTCTTGAGGGCGTTGTACCACTCGCACACCTTCTTCATGTGGGACACGTAGAAGCGGTCGGCGTCGTAGTTGGGGATGGCCTTGGCGAACAGGGCCTGGAGGTCGGCAGGGGCGGCCTTGGCGGTAGGGGCATCGGCCTCTCCCAGCACCTTGTGCATGTTGCCGAAGACTTCCTTGAGCTTCACCTCACCCTCGGCGGTATAGATGGAGATGTCTTCCAGGGTGGTGATGCCGGCGCTGGCGCTGAAATTGGAGCGCTTCTTGTCTTCGAAGGCCTCTACGATGGCGCCGGTGCGGGACTGGGCGATATAGTGGAAAAGTCCGTGCTGACCACGGATGGAAAGGGTTTTTGCAAGATCGGTTTTCATGGTATTGCGTTAATCTTCTAATAACTTACAAATGTACGAATTTTTCTCGAAAAAGACATGGTCTACGGCAGCGGAAAGCTCTTCCGAAGAACCGCCGTTGGGCAGAACCACATCCACTTTTTCCAGGGGAAGGTCCTGGGCCGACAACCGGCGCACGACGGCCTCGCGGGAAAGGCCGTCACGCTGCATCACCCTCTGGATACGGAGATCCTCGGGGGCATCTACCAGCACCACCGCACCGGCCAGGCCGTCAAAGACAGGCTTGGACAGGATAATGGCCGATTCCAGCACCACGAATGGGGCTTTCTGGCGACTGCGCCAGCGCTGGAAATCTTTCAGGAGGATGGGATAAACTATGGATTCAAGGGTTTCGCGGGCCGCCTCGTCAGAGAAGATGAGGGCCGCCAGGCGGGCTTTGTCCAGTGTGCCGTCGGCCAGCCTCAACGGACTGCCCAGGGCCTTTTCCAGGCGGGGCACCAGGCTGCGGCGGCAGGCATAGAGTTCCTTGACGCGGGAGTCGCTGTCATAGACGGGAATGCCCCGCTTCCTGAGCAGGGCGCATACGGCCGATTTGCCGCTTCCTATGCCACCTGTGACAATAACAGTGAGCATCAGCGCACTTCAATGCAGTCAAACACCTCCGGCTCCACGTGGTATTCCAGCACGCCGGCGGGAAGGTTATGCACACGGGGAGCGCAACGGCCCGACAGCGAGGAGCTGAAGTCCTTCCAATCCACGTAAAGTTTGAAGGAAACCAGCGGGTCCTTGACGATGGGGAAAGCGCAACGGAGAAATACCTGGGCGGTAGGGGGATATACCTGAAGCGCGTGACCGGCGGGCGCGTTCATCACCTCCACGGGAACCGATGCCGTGAGCTCCACATACCGGGAGACGGGCAGTTCGTAGCTGATTTCATCGGCCGAAAGGCGGATGCCCTTGATGGGATTCACCTTGAGGAGGCCGTGCTGGGAACTGTGCAGGTCGGATAGGGTGAGGCGGCCTGTGGTCACTTTCTCCACGGCGTCCAGGCGATCCTGGGGGCCGTATACCATCATGGAATCCGGCGTGGTGCGGAAGGGACCGCTCTGCATAAACTGCGAACGGCAAGTTACGCTCAGGGGAACTTCGATGGGTACTTTCTTGTGGTTCTCCACCGGGAAAACGAAGCTGAGGGTGTCCGTGATAAAGGCCTCCACTTTGGCGTCCTCGCCGAAGAACTGGTCCACATACGAGTTCTTGGCACCGCCTATCACGCTGTAAACGCCCGGACCGGTGCGGCGGAGGTCGGCCTTGTTGAACTTCACCTTCACCACTTTCCGTTCCCGGCGGCTGTATTCCCGTACCAGACGGAAGCCTTCCGTGCGGCAGCGGGCGCTCACCAGCACCGTATTGGCCGATTCGGTTCCGTAGCCCTCAATGTTGCACTGGGCCACCACCGGCACGCTGATGGTGCCGGAATACTCCTGGGAAAGGTTCACCAGGAACCACACCAGAAACGCCAGGACCACGGACAGTGCAACCACTATCCATTCCCGGCTCCTTTTTCCAGGCTGGAATCTGAAGCGGTCCCTGAGTGTCATGGATTTACTTCTGGGCGGTTTCGGAGTAGTCCTTCACCAGACCCTGCTTGTCCACGCGGAGCTTGACGTCGCCGTCTACCTTGATAAGGACGGTCTTCTCGTTCACTTCCACGATTTCGCCGTAGATGCCTCCCACGGTAACTACCTTGTCACCCTTCTTGAGCGCATTGCGGAACTCGTTGAGCTCTTTCTGCTGCTTGCGCTGGGGACGGATCATGAACAGCCACATCACCAGGATGATGGCACCGAACATGAGGATGGTGGGGAGGGCGCTGCCACCCTGGGGAGCGGCGGCCTGAAGGGGAAGAATAAAAAGCATGTTCATATTTACTTATCAATGATTTACAATAATCCTTTCTCTTTGATGAGACGGTCCAGCAGACCGTTCACGAAACCGCGGCTCTTGGGCGTGGAGTAGTACTTGGAGATTTCCACGTACTCGTTGATGCTCACCTTTACCGGAATCTCGGGGAATGTCTCGGCCTCGGTGAGGCCCATCACTATGAGCACGGTGTCCGTGGTGTACAGGCGGTCCTGGTCCCATTTGGATACGGAGCCGGCCACCAGGGCGCTGTATTCGGCGAAACGGCCGTAGGAGGCGGTCACCAGCTTGTGTACGAAGTCACGGTCGCTGTCTGCGGGTTTGCCCTGGGCGGCCAGGATGTCGCTCTGGTACAGCGGGGGCAGATTCCACCGGCCGGTGCGGCCCATCTCTTCCAATGAGCGGATGCAGGTGCCCAGCACGTAGGCCAGTTCATCGGCCCAGAAGATGGAACTGTCTTCCAGGATGGCGGCAAGGGCTTCGTTGTCCTCGAACTCTTCCTGGAAGATGTGCTGCCACAGGCGGACGTCCTCCTGGAGGGAGGATTCATCGGCTTGCAGGTATTTCTGGAAATACTCGCGGGTCTTGAGGGTTTCGTAAAGGGTGTTTACCAGGGCGTCGTTGTTGGCCCAGGAAATCTTTTTCTTTTCCAGAAGGCGGGCGAAATCGGGATCTTTTTCCAAAAGGGCCGATACGCCGTTCTGAACAAACTTCATGCGGGGATGAAGGTCTTCTTCGGTGGGATTGAATTTGCCACGGGCGGCCTCTGTGCGGCGGGCGGCCTCTGCGGTAAGGGCGGGGACCACCGCCATCATGTAAAGATACAGGTCCCGCGTGGCTTCGCAAGAAGCATCAAGGCTGGAGAGCGCCTCTTTCAGCGAAAGGTCCGGATTCTCTGCGTAAGCATACAGGACCTTGAAAGCCTTGACACGTAAAATGCGTCTGTTTAACATAGAACGAATAATTTTGACAAAGTTAGTGATTTTTTCAATTATTTCTCTATATTTGTATCTACAAAACAAAAAGGGACATACAATGTACAGTGAAGATTTTGAAAGGCCCCACGGCCAGGAGCGCAATGCCGAAGACGTGTATTCCAAGCCGGTACGCGCCGGAAAGCGTACTTATTTCTTTGATGTCAAAACCACAAAGGGCAATAACGACTATTACCTGACCATCACGGAAAGCAAGCGTCGTCAGGAGCGGGACGGTTCCTTTACCTACGACAAACACAAGATATTCCTATACAAGGAAGATTTCGAAAAATTCCAGGAAGGGTTGCAGGAGGCGGTCCGTTACATTACGCACGACCTTCTCCACGACGAGCCCATCCGCCAATACACTCCCAAGGAAGAGCAAGACACCCCCGAGGAGTTTTAACCCAACACAACCGGCACATACTGCGCCGGTTTTTTCAACCCTGACCACATGATTCTCCTGCAGCACGTTCTTCTCCAGGACCGCCGCGTCGACATTCTCGTAGACGGTGGTCGCATTGCTCAGATCTCGGCCCAGCCTCTGGAATGTCCGGACGGCCAGAAGGTGGACTGCAGCGAAAAGGCCGTCATCCCCGGATTCACCAACCTGCACACGCACGCCGCCATGGTGCTGCTGCGGGGTATTCACGAAGACCTCACCCTCTACGACTGGCTCCACAACATCTGGAAGATCGAGGCCAAAATAGACGGGGATTTCATCTACTGGGGGACCAAGGCGGCCTGCCTGGAAATGATCAAGAGCGGCACCACCACGTTCAACGACCAGTACTGGTTTGCCCCTCACGCCCGAAAGGCCGCCGTGGAAATGGGCATCCGCCCCGTGGTGTCCTTCGTTTTCCTGGACGGGAACAACCCGGAGATGGCCGCCCGCCAGCGGGATGCCTGTGAGAGGCTGTACCAGCGCACGCTGGAGTGGGGAGAGGAATCGCAGTTCGCCATTTCCATCCATTCGGTGTACACCGTGAGCAAAGAGAACATTGTCTGGGCCGCGGAATTCGCCCGAAGGCACGGGCTGCGCATCCATCTGCACCTGGCCGAAACCCGGCAGGAATACGAGGACTGCAAGAAGGCGCACGGCGGGCTCACGCCCACCGGTTATTTCGATTCCCTGGGAATCTGGGGGCCCGATGTCATAGCCGCCCACAGCCTCTTCCTGGACCCCTCCGACATTGAAATCCTGGGCGCCCACAAGGTAAACTGCGTGCACTGCATCAACTCCAACCTGAAGCTTTCTTCCGGCTACCGCTTCCGCTACAACGAGCTTCGCGACGCCGGCGCCAACGTATGCATAGGCACGGACGGTGCGGCATCGTCCAACAACCTGGACATCCTGGAGCACATGAAGAATACCGCCCTGCTCCAGAAAGCCTGGCGGGAGTCTCCCGTGGAAATGCCCCTGGGCGAACTCATGGACTGCGCCACCGTTAACCCGGCCAGGGCCCTGGGCCTGGATTCCGGATTCATCCGCGAGGGCGCCTGGGCCGATCTGTCCCTCATCAATCTGAACAACTCTTATTTCCTGTCGCCCGGTTCCGTGGCCGCCAACCTGGTGTATGCCGCCCATTCGGACGTAATCTCCGACGTCATGGTACGGGGCCGATGGGTCATGCAAAACCGAATCGTCCCCGGCGAAGAAGAGATCCTGACCCGGGCCAAAGCATTACTTACCAGAATCTAAACTGAAACCATTGCCATGAGTGCCATTATTGACAGCATCATAAGTGCCTCCAACAACCTCCGGGAGAGAATCCAGGACAGGAAGCCGGAGATAGGCATAGTGCTGGGCAGCGGCCTGGGAAAGCTGGCCGACTATATTGAAGACCCCCTCGTCATCCCCTACCGCAGCATTCCGGGTTTCCCGGTTTCCACCGCCGTGGGCCACAAGGGAAACTTCATCTTGGGAAAACTGGGCGGCCGGAGCGTGATTGCCATGCAGGGCCGCATCCACTTTTACGAAGGCTATGGCATGCACCAGGTGGTCCTTCCCATCCGGGTCATGATTCACCTGGGCATCCAATACCTGTTTGTGTCCAACGCCGCCGGCGGAGTGGGCTTCCAGCTCCATCTGGGAGACCTCATGATTATCAAGGACCACATCAACCTCATGCCCAATCCCCTCATCGGCCCCAATATCGATGAACTGGGTCCCCGCTTCCCGGACATGACCCGCCCTTACGATCCCGCCCTCATCCGCCTGGCCCATGAACAGGCACAGCAGCTGGGCATCGAGCTCAAGGAGGGTGTTTACGTGGGTGGCACCGGCCCGTCTTACGAGACCCCGGCCGAATACAAGTACTTCCGCATCATCGGGGGTGACGCCGTGGGCATGAGCACCATCCCGGAAGTGATTGTGGCCCGCCATGCCGGGGTGCCGGTCTTCGGCATTTCGGTCATCACCAACGAAGCCCACGACGACTACGCCGAAGATTATCAGAACGACGGAAACGACGTCGTGGTGGCCGCCAATGCCGCCGCCGACAGGATGACCCGTCTCATTACCCATATGATTCAGAATCTGTAAGATATGAACCCTTTCCAAGCTATACAAGCCGCGTCGGACGCCCTCCTGGGCTACATTGACGGCAAGAAACCCGTGGTGGGCATAGTCCTGGGCAGCGGCCTGGGAAAACTGGCCGACAAGATTGAGAACCCCATCACCATCCCCTACCAGAAGCTACCGGGCTTCCCCATTTCCACCGCCATCGGCCACAAAGGCAACTACATTGTGGGCGAACTCGGAGGCAAGCGCATCATTGCCATGCAGGGCCGCATCCACTATTACGAGGGCTACGGCATGAACCAGGTGGTACTCCCCATCCGAGTCATGATACGCCTGGGCATCCAATACCTGTTTGTGTCCAATGCCGCCGGCGGCACCAACCTGGGCTTCAATGTGGGCGACCTCATGGTGATCAAGGACCACATCAACCTGCTGCCCAACCCGCTCATCGGCCCCAACATGGACGAATTCGGCCCCCGTTTCCCGGATATGACGCGCCCCTACGACCCCGCCCTGATCCGCCTGGCCGACGAGGTGGCCGCGGAGGAAGGCATTCCGCTTCAGAAGGGCGTTTACGTAGCCTGCACCGGCCCCTGTTATGAGACTCCGGCCGAGTACCGCTACTTCCGCACCATCGGCGCGGACGCTGTGGGCATGAGCACTACGCCCGAGGTCATCGTGGCCCGCCACAGCAGCATCCCCGTCTTCGGCATATCCGTTATTACCGACGTAGCGCACGACACCGACAACGAAGACTATGTGACCGACGGAGAAGCCATTGTGGAAGCCGCCAACGCCGCAGCCGACAAGATGAACCGCTTGTTTACCCGCATGATTTCCCGCCTGCCATAATCTTTCTTAATATCCTTCCTCTCAAAAACAAGCATTGGAGCGAAGCGACCCGCCGGAGGCGGCGGGGGATAATAGGGGGCAGAGCCCCCTCAGATAGATTATTTCTAAAAATCTTTCAATGATAATCGTATCATTGGAAGATTTTTTGTAAATTTGCAGTGATAGGCTTTAACCGGCTATGCTGGAAAATGTAAGAACACAGATTGAACAGCTGATCGCACGTTATGAGGCTGAGAAAGCGGAGAATGCACGTCTTCGCCAGGAGCTACATACATGGGAGGAAACCGGAGCAGCCCTGAGAAAACAGATAAAAGAACTGGAATCCGAGATAGAAACCCGGAAGCTTACCGAGGCTTTTTCCGGCGGCGCCGCCACCGATGACGTAAGGGCCAAGGTCGATAAACTAATCAAGGAGATCGATAAGTGCATCTCCTATTTGGAGGACGCCTGATGGACCAGAAAATCAGCATCAAGATTGCAGGACGCACCTTTAACCTCACGGCCAGTTCGCCGGAGATGGAGGAGCTGTACCGCCAGGCGGCCGAGGCCATCAACAAGCGCTTCACCTCCTTCACCCGCAGCCACCC
This sequence comes from Bacteroidales bacterium, assembly GCA_017617475.1. Next base: position 23,147 of record JAFZWC010000052.1, on the reverse strand, counting down.
CGGAAGGAACGTATCCGACCTCCTGTCGCTGGTAGCCCTTAACGAGACGGTCATCCGCCTGGGCATGCAAAAGGACATCAACCTGTATAAAACCGCCGAAAAGCAACTGGAAAGCGACCTGGACAACTATTTGAAGACCCATACGCAATAGCCGTCAACCATCGAAAGCTGAAATCAACACGTTTCAACGCGCCGGGTTGACTCGGACCGTGGATGGCGGGCCCCACTCCGCAAGGAGTTCTGCCAAGGCAGACGGGGGATACCAGCAAACGGGCGGCACCCAAATCTTATTCCCATAAGATTTTCTGACTAGATGCTGACGGCTTTTTTCTTACATGTCTGTTTTCTCACGCAGGAAACAGACATTTTTTGTAACACTATATATAATGGATATCGTAAGCATACTTATCGGATTCATTGTCGGCGCAGGTCTTGCGCTGGCAGCAAGCATACTGATCCGCCGCTCCATCCTCAAGGGAAAGAGGGACGAGATTTTGGAAAAGGCCGAGATTGAAGGCGAAAAAATCAAGAACGAGCGTATTCTCCAGGCCAAGGAGAAGTACCTCTCCCTCAAGAGCGAGCACGAGAAGACGGTGAACGAGAAGAACGCCCAGCTGCGCGACGCCGAAAACCGCATCCGCCAGAAGGAAAACACCCTGAACCAAAAGCTCAGCGAGGCCGACAAGAAGAACAAGGAGGCGGAAAGCCAGAAGGCCAGCCTCCAGGCCCAGCAGGAAGTTCTGAAACAGAAGGAAGAGGAATACGAGGAGCTCCGCGGCCAGGTAATCCGCCAGATTGAGTCCATCGCCGGCATGAGCGCCGCCGAGGCCAAAAACCAGCTGGTGGAATCTATGAAGGCCGAAGCCCGTACGGAAGCCCAGGCCTACATCAACGACTGCATTGACGAGGCCCGTCTTAACGCCGCCAAGGAAGCCAAGCGCATAGTGATCAACACCATCCAGCGCACCGCTACCGAAACCGCCATCGAGAATGCGGTAACCACCTTCCCCATCGAGAACGACGAAATCAAGGGACGCATCATCGGCCGTGAAGGCCGTAACATCCGTGCCCTGGAGGCCGCCACGGGCGTGGAAATCGTAGTGGACGACACCCCTGACGCCATTCTGCTAAGCGCCTTCGATCCCGTGCGCCGCGAGGTAGCCCGCCTGGCCCTGCACCAACTGGTGGTGGACGGCCGCATTCACCCCGCCCGCATTGAGGAAGTGGTGGCCAAGGTCCAGAAACAGCTGGAAGAAGAGATTCTGGAAACCGGCAAGCGCACCTGTATCGACATGGGCATCCATGGCCTCTCCATGGAACTGGTCCGCCTCATCGGCCGCATGAAATACCGCTCCTCCTATGGCCAGAACCTGCTGCAGCACTCCCGCGAAGTGGCCAGCATCTGCGCCATCCTGGCATCTGAGCTGGGCCTCAACCCCAAGATTGCCAAGCGCGCCGGTCTCCTGCACGATATCGGCAAGGTGTCCGAGGAAGATCCCGACCTGCCGCACGCCCTCCTGGGTATGAAACTGGCCGAGCAGTACAAGGAAAAGCCCGAAATCTGCAACGCCATCGGCGCCCACCACGAAGAAACCGAAATGACTTCCCTCTATGCCCCGCTGGTGCTGGTAGGTGATGCCATTTCCGGCGCCCGTCCCGGTGCCCGCCGCGAGGTAATCGAAAGCTATATCAAGCGCCTGCGCGGCATGGAGAACCTGGCCGGTTCCTATCCCGGAGTCACCAAGGCCTACGCCATCCAGGCCGGCCGCGAGCTCCGCGTGATTGTTGGAGCCGAGGAAGTAAGCGACCACGACGCCGAAGTCCTTTCCGGCCAGATTGCCCAGAAGATCCAGGATGAGATGACGTATCCCGGACAGGTAAAGATCACCGTTATCCGGGAAACGCGTTCCGTAGCTTACGCCAAGTAAGCCCCCATGAGCGAGCTGGCACCCCTGATTGCCGACCTGGCGCTAATCCTCATCTGCGCCGGCGTGATGACCCTGATTTTCAAGAAACTGGGGCAGCCGCTGGTGCTGGGATATATCGTCGCCGGCTTCATCGCCAGCCCGCATTTTGCCCTCACTCCTTCCGTGGTGGATGCCGAAAGCATCCAGGTCTGGAGCGAGATCGGCGTCATCTTCCTGCTCTTTGCCCTGGGACTGGAATTCAGTTTCAAGAAGATCGTCAAGGCCGGCGGCCCCGCCATCATCACCACGCTCACCATCATCTTCGGAATGATTGTACTGGGCTTCCTGGTGGGATCGGCCTTCGGCTGGAGCAAGATGGACGCCCTGTTCCTGGGTGGAATGATCTGCATGAGTTCCACCACCATCATTTACAAAGCCTTTGAAGACCTGGGGTTGGCCAAGAAGAAATTCGCCGGCCTGGTGATGAGCGTCCTCATCCTGGAAGACATCCTGGCCGTGGTGCTGATGGTGGTTCTTTCCACCGTGGCGGTCTCCTCCAATTTCGAGGGCGGAGAACTGGTGCGGAGCATCTTCAAACTGGTCTTTTTCCTGGTCCTGTGGCTGGTGGTCGGCATCTATCTGATTCCACTCATCCTGCGCAAGACCCGCCCCCTGATGAACGACGAGACCCTCCTGGTGGCGGCGCTGGGCCTGTGCTTCATGATGGTGGTAGTAGCCGCCAAGACCGGTTTCTCGGCCGCCTTCGGTGCGTTCATCATGGGCTCCATCCTGTCTGAAACCCTGGAGGCCGAGCATATAGAGAAACTGGTCAAACCGGTGAAAGACCTCTTTGGCGCCATTTTCTTCGTATCGGTGGGCATGATGGTGAATCCCGCCATGATTGCCCAGTACTGGCTGCCCATCCTCATCATCACCCTTACCGTGATTGTGGGACAGCCCTTGTTTGCCATCATCGGCGTGCTCCTCTCCGGCCAGCCGCTCAAAACCGCCGTCCAAAGCGGTTTCTCGCTGTCACAAATTGGCGAATTCTCCTTCATCATTGCCACGCTGGGCGTTTCCCTGGGGGTTACCAGTGACTTCCTGTACCCTATTGTGGTAGCCGTCTCGGTGGTGACCATCTTCCTCACCCCGTACATGATCCGCCTGGCCGAACCCGCTTACGGGTTTATCTACCGGGTCCTGCCCCAGAGGGCAAAGGATTTCCTGGACGAGTACTCGCATGGCGCAGACCCCGCCGCCGCCAAAGACAGCGCCTGGAAAATCTATCTGGGTGAGATTGCCCGGATGGTCCTCATCAATGGAATCGTGGCCGTAGCCATCTGCATCATCGGCATCAACGTGCTGCATCCGCTGGTGACCCGGGTCCTTCCGGAAACTTGGGCCAATATTGTGACGGCCGTGATTCTCCTGGTGGCATTGTCCCCTTTCCTCCGCGCCATCGCCGTCAAAAAGAGCCGCGGCTCAGAGGTATTCGACTCCCTGTGGGCCGGAGACCGCGCCAATCATGCCCCGCTCATCGCCATCACCATCTTACGCTATGTCCTGGCGGTAGGCTTCACCGTATTCATCCTGGCCAAGTTGTTCCATGTGCCGGCCATCATTCTCCTGCTGCTGGCACCGGTGCTGGGCTTCTTCCTGGTCTTTAACAAGTGGACTAAGCGTTCCTATAAGCGCCTGGAGCAGACTTTCCAGGAGAACCTGCGTTCCCGTGACGTGCAGGCCGAAATCCTGGGCCAGAAGAAGCCCGAATATGCCTCCCGTCTGCTGGACAAAGACCTGCACCTGGCCGACTTCGACGTTCCCGCCGAGGTGGAATGGGCCGGCGCCGAGCTCCGGGAACTGGACTTCGGCCAGCGCTACGGTGTTCATGTAGTATCCATTCTCCGCGGACAACGCCGTATCAATATCCCCAAAGCCACCACCCGCATTTTCCCGCAGGACCGCATTCAGGTAATAGGTACCGACAACGACCTGGAAGTGTTTGGCGCCGCCCTGCACAAGCACGAGCAGGACACACCCGAAACCTGGAGCAACAGCGAGATGATTCTCCGGCGCCTGGCCATAGGCCCCAACTCTCCTTTTGCCGGTAAAGCCCTGAAAGACAGCGGTGTCCGAAACCGTTACCACTGCCTGGTGGCCGGTGTGGAGAAACCGGACGGCACCCTCCATATACCGGACGCCCACCTGCCGCTGGAGGAAGGAGATTTCCTTTGGCTGGTGGGCGAACACAAGGATATCGACGTTCTGATGTCCCTTTAATCCTTTCCGAACAGGAGTTCCATATCGGCTTCTATCCCCTTCTGGGCCAGGTCCTCGGGGATAAACTTCCATGTACCCAGAAGCGAGGGATCGGAAATCTCTTCCCGGTCAATGGTAGGATCTTTTACCAGGCGTTCGAAAATCAGGTTGCGGATTTCCGGATAGCGGGCCACTACGCGCTGGTCGATGAGGTCGGTATTGATACCTATCTCGTCCAGGAGGAAGCCGCCGCCGCTGGCGCGGTAGGAAGTGATGGCCACGTTGTAAGTGGCGTCCTCGCCGAAGGCGCTTCCATCGGCCAATGAGGTGATGTTCACGCGCTCGCCGCGAGGCTTGGTAACGTCCACGGTGTAATTGAGGCCGGCGATGGAGTCGAAGTTGTAGGACAGTCCGTAGAAGGACCAGCCGGTCTGCTGGGTGCGGGTATTGTCGCGGGGAATAATCCGGAGCACGTGTTCTCCGGGCTTGGAGACGGTGTTGATCCAGCGGTCGTAGGAAGCCTCCAGGTAGCGGCGGATCTCGTCTCCCGTCATGGTAATCACATAGAGCTGGTTCTCAAACGGATAGATGGTAAACAGGTCGTTGAACACCAGCGTTCCCTCTTTCACGTTTCCGTTGAAGGTGAGCGGAGCGGCTATGGAAAGCTGCGCCGGCTTGCACTGGATGCAGATGGTGTGGATGAGATTGATATAGTCCGACATGCCCTTGTATGCGTCGCGGGTGCGCAGGGGCACATTCAACCGGCCCACCTCCTTAAGGGTGAATGCCTTCACGGCCTCATACTCCGGACGGAAGGTTTCCCGCATCACGGGGTCGGCCTTTTCGGCCTTTACGGGGATGAGGCCGGCCTCCAGCTTCTTGGATACAACCTTGCCGCCTTCCACCTGGATGTGCATCTTGCCGCAGGCCAGGTAGCGGCTGTGGCTGCCGGAATTCATGAGGCCGATGGAATCGCGCACCTGCACCACGGGACGGTGGTCATGGCTGCACAGCACCCAGTCTACGCCCTTGACGCAGTTGAACACGTCCAGGCCCTCGGACTCGGGATTGGAGCCGTCTCCCTCGCCGGTGCCGGAATGCACGCCCACAATCACCACGTCGGGATGCTCTTTGGCCCGCACGGCGTCCACGTCGGCCTGTACGCGGGAAACGATGGATTCGAAGTGCATGCCGCTCCAGACTTCCTCGGCCAGCCAGGCCTTGATGTTGGCGTTCTCATAGCCCAGGACGGCCACCTTGAGCCCGCCTTTACGGACAATCTTGTACAAAGGGAAATAAGGCTTGCCGTTGTCGTCCCTTATGGCGTTGCCGGCCAGGAAAGGAATGCCGGCCTTGGTGAGTTCCTTCTGTACGCGGTCATACACCTTGTGGCCGGTTTCCACGTCGTGGTTGCCCCAAACCACCGCGTCGTACCCCATGTACTGGAGCAGGCGGGGGAAAAGATGCGGGGACAGCGTATCCACATAATTGAAATAGTAGGCCGCGTTGTCTCCCTGCAGGCAGTCGCCCACCTCCACCAGAACCACGTTCTGGGCGCCATCGGCCTTGCGGACGCTGTCTACATACGTATTCACCGCCATCAGGGATTTCCGGACTCCCGTGCCGATATAGGTAGAGTCGAACCACGTACCGTGCGCATCGTTGGTAGACAAGACGGTAAGGGTGTACTCGCCGTCCTTTAGGCTGTGGCCGCAGGACAGGGCCAGAAGGGCTGCGCCCAGCAGCAGGAGATGACGTGTTTTCATACTATTTCTTGTGCTTAAAGGTAATCTTGTCCAAATTCACCGTGGCGCTCAGAAGCTGCTGCCAGCCTTGGAAACCGCTCTGGGTAAAGTGGGCCACCAGCCGGACGCCCAGCGACACCTGGTCGCAAAGGTCCTTTTCCCAATAGGCGTCCACGCGGTCGTAGAAACCGGGGGTGGCATCGGGAGTAATCTGCCAGATGGAAGAACGGGAATACAGGTTGTCGGCGTACACCTCCCCAATATCGTCCGTCAGCTGATAGAACGGGCACTGGCTGCCGCCGTAATAAGCCTCATTCCTAAGGCCAAAACCCCATTTCTGGAGTTCCAGCACCACATCAGCTCCCACCGGGAAGGACTTGCGGTCAAACAGGCGGTCCACCTGATAGCCGGCGATGGCACCGGTCTGGAGCTCAAACTTGTCCAGCGGGGTAAAACCCGAAAAATCGAACTTGAGGTAAGGATGGAAAAGGTGTTCGTCTACCACTCCCTTCTGCCGCTGGCTGCAGGCGTAGTGATGGAACGACCCCTCCCAGCTGAAGGACAGCCAGGAATTGAGCCAGAGGTCGGCGGCCGAATAAATGGAAAACTGCTCCCGCGTATCTTCTCCGTACTTGCCGCACCAGTCCAGCATCACCTCCCAGTAGGAGCGGTCGTAAACGCCCTGCAGCATAAAGCCGTCGAAGATACCGTCATAGAAGGAGGACGCGTCGGACCAGATGGCCGAAGAATAATTGCCCACGAGTTTGGCGTACGGGACCAGGCCGGCGTACAGGTTAAAAGACTCCTTCCGGAATTCGTACCAGAAAGCCACCTCGGCACTGGGCTTCTGGGGAAATACGCCGAAGTCCTGAACCACATCCACACCGGCATACAGGCCGTGATGCTGGCCGAAACTGACGCCGGCATAAGGGAACAGACGGGCAGCGCCCAGTGTACCGGATGCCATCAGCTGCTCATTGGAAGCGCCAAACTCGTCATTCACAAAGAGGCCCTGGAACTGGACGCCCACCTCGGGCGTAAGTCTCTGAGCCCCCAGGGAAAGGGCCACGCACAAGGTCACAAGGCAGAGGAACAGTTTCTTCATAGAGGTTTATCTTCTCATTCCCCGCATCTGCTGAAGGAGGTTGCCGGTAACGGCGCCCTTCATGAGTTTACGGGTACCCTCAAACTGCTTGAGGAGTTTGTTAACTTCCGGGAGAGAGGTGCCGGAGCCGTCGGCAATGCGCTTGCGGCGCGACCCGTTGATGATTTCCGGATGCTCGCGCTCTTCGGCCGTCATAGAAAGGATGATAGCCTCGGTGCTCTTGAAAGCGTCGTCGGGAATGTCGACATCCTTGATGGCCTTGCCCACGCCGGGCAGCATGCCGGCCAGGTCCTTGATATTACCCATCTTCTTCACCTGCTGGATCTGCTGGTAAAAGTCCCAGAGGGTGAACTGGTCCTTGGCCAGTTTCTTCTTGAGCTCACGGGCCTGCTTCTCGTCAAACTGCTCCTGGGCCTTCTCTACCAGGGAAACCACGTCTCCCATGCCCAGGATGCGGTCGGCAATGCGCTCCGGATGGAACACGTCCAGGGCTTCCAGCTTCTCGCCGGAGCTCACGAACTTGATGGGCTTGCCCACCACGGCCTTGATGGAAAGGGCCGCACCGCCGCGGGTGTCGCCGTCCATCTTGGTGAGGACCACGCCGTCGAAGTCCAGGCGGTCGTTGAAGGCCTTGGCCGTCTCCACGGCATCCTGACCGGTCATGGCGTCCACCACGAACAGCGTTTCTGTGGGATGGATGGCCTGATGCAGGGCCGATATCTCGTCCATCAGCTGCTGGTCCACGGCCAGGCGGCCGGCGGTATCCACGATGACTACGCTGTAGCCTTCGGCCTTGGCTTTGGCCACGGCAGCTTTGGCAATCTTGATAGGGTCTTTCTCCCCTTCTTCGGTGTATACGGGCACTTCGATGCTCTCTCCCAGCACCTTGAGCTGCTCGATGGCGGCGGGGCGGAAGGTATCGCAGGCCGCCAGCAGGACCTTCATCCCGCGTTTGGTCTTGACATGGAGGGCCAGTTTGCCGGAGAAAGTGGTTTTACCGGAACCGTTGAGACCGGCGACCAGCACGATGGCGGGATTCCCCTTGAGGTTGATGTCCTGCGCCTCCGAGCCCATGAAAGCAGCCAGCTCGTCGTGCATGATCTTGATCATCATCTGCTGGGGCTTCACGGCGGTGAGTACGCCCGTGCCGATGGCCTTGTCCTTCACCTGGTTGCAGAAGTCCTTGGCTACCTTGTAGCTTACGTCGGCGTCCAGGAGGGCTTTGCGGATGTCCTTGACGGTTTCCGCCACGTTAATCTCGGTGATTTTTCCTTCACCTTTCAGTATCTTGAAAGACCGCTCTAATCTCTCGCTAAGATTCTCAAACATAGTATTCCATTTAATCTTACAAAGTTAATAAAAAAAGGCGATTCGGGTCTTTCTTGATGTTGTTTTAAAGGAATCGTAAGAAAAATGGCCGAAAAATTTTCTGTTTGCCACCGTCCGGTTTTCAGAAACGTCCTTACCTTGGCTGCATGAAAACGCTTAAATGGATGGCGTTGCTCCCGTTCCTCCTTGCCGGAGCAGCCGCCTGCGACGATTTCGGCCTGGCAACCGACCTCAACAAGGAGCAAGGGGAACTGCGCTGGATCCTGGACAGGGGTTCCCTGACCAAAGCGGGCGACTCCGAAGTCCCCGACACCAACGATTTCCTGCTCACCATTACCGATGCCAAGGGTAACGTGCTGTATGACGGAACCTATGGCGAATCGCCTGAGTACCTGCGCGTAGACCCGGGCAGCTATACCGTAAGCGTGAAATCCATCGCCTTCACCGCCCCGGCCTTCAGCCGTCCGCAGTACGGTGACCAGCAGGTGGTGGTCATTCCCAGCGGCGAGCAAGTGAGCGTAACCCTGCGCTGTACCCTCATGAACGCCGGTATCCGGCTCAGCATAGCGCCCGGCTTTCTCACGGCCTTTCCCGACGGCGTGCTGTTCGTCAAACAGGAAGACACCCGCTTGAAGTACCTGTACAGGGAAACGCGCATAGCCTACCTCAAGGCAGGCGACGCCTCCATCGTCCTGTACAACGAGGGGAAGGACCAGACGCTCCTCACCCGCAAGCTGGAGCCCCGCGAAATCCTGAGCCTGGGCATCAACGTGGCCAACGCCGAGGGCCAGGGGAAACTGCAGGTGATGGTAGACACCAACAAGGTATGGACCAGCGGCAATTATACCATAGGGGGAGACAATCCCTCAGGAGCCGATGACAACCGGGACGAGCCTGATGCCATTGCCGTGGGAGACGCCTCCCAGCATATTGACCAGAAGGGAGTCTGGGTCCATGGCTATATAGTGGGCGGGGACCTCACCTCCTCCGGGAAAAGCGTCCAGACCTCCGGCATTAGCAAAGCCACCCACCTGGCCCTGGCAGACCGTGCCTCAGTAACGGCCAAAGCATCGTGCCTGGCGGTGGAACTGCCCAAGGGCAAGGTCCGCGACGCCCTGAACCTGGTGGATCACCCGGACCTGATAGGACGCCAAGTTTTCGTGAAAGGAGATATTGTGGCAGGCTACTTCAGCACCCGCGGCCTCAAGAATACCAGCGACTATGTGTTAAAGTAAAGGACGGAAAAGCCGCATGACGGCCGACGAGAAACGCTGCCAGACACTGCGGGAAGCCAACCAGGTGGCCAGGTCAAGTTCTTCACAGAAAGCTTTCTCTTTCAAGAAGATCTGCTTGTTCACCTGGGCGGTTTCTTCATCGTAGATGATGGTGTCGTTCTCGCTGTTGATGTCAAAACTGCGGCAATCCAGGTTGGAGCCTCCTATGACGGTAAGACCGTCGTCGGCCACCAGCGTCTTGGCGTGAATGAATTCCCCTCCCCGTTCGAAGATGCGGATTCCGGCCTGCAGACACTCGGCATAGAAAGAATGGTTGGCGGGGCTGAGGAAAGGGGTATCTACCTCCTTGGGCAGCATGAGCTGCACGTCCACGCCCCGCATGGCGGCACTCTTGACAGCGTCCAGCAGGGAATCCGGGGGTACCCAGTAGGGAGTCTGGATATACAGATAGCGGCGGGCATTGTTCACTATCCACTCAAAGGCCAGCTGGGAAGTGCGCCAGGGGTATTCGGGGGCCGATACTATCTCCTGGAGGAGCTTGTCCTTCAGCGGAGCGCCTTCCTGGGGATAAGCGTTGGAAAGATACTCGTTCAGGGGATGACGGAAAGTGCCGCCGGAGCCTATCCAGCTGTCCATGAAAGAGGCTTCCAGACGGGCGATGAGGGGGCCCGTAACCCTCAGGTGCGTGTCCCTCCACTGATAGAAATAGTGGTCGTTCAGGTTCATTCCTCCCACATAGGCCACCTGGCCGTCTATGACCATGATCTTGCGGTGGTTCTGGCAATTGATGCGCATGAGCCACTGCCGGAATCCCATGCGGATATGCGTGTAAGGCACCACATTCATGCCGTGCCTGCGCATGTCGCGGAAATAGGAACGCGGAATAAACCGGCCAATCATATTGTTGTTCAAGAAGCAGACTTCCACCCCTTCGGCCACCTTTTGGTAAAGAAGATCGCGAACCTCGCGGCCTGCCTTGTCATCCCCGAAACGGAAGTATTCCAGATGGATGAAACGCTTGGCCCGGCGGATATCTTCCAGGATAAGTTCCCGCTTCCTGAGGCCGGAAGTGATGATTTCAAAAGAGTTGCCGGCATACACCTTGTTTCCCTCTCCGCAGCTCAGAAGCAGCTGGGCCAAAGGCCTGTACTCTTCCGGCACCTTTTCCAGGTCCTTGTCCGAGAACCATGTCTGGGCCTGCTCCGGGGTTATCTCTTTCTTCAGCCGTTCCACTGCTTTGCCATGCAGGCGTTTCCGGGCCACCGGATTGCGGTAGTCTATACCGCAGAGACAGTAAATGACCAGGCCCGCGACGGGGACCAGCAGGATGAACAGGGCCCAGATAATCTTTACATAGGAGGAATTGCCGCCCAGCACTACTTGGAGAATTCCCAGTAAGGCTAAAATGGCTAGTATGGACAGTAAGAATGGCATGGCTGTTGCTGGTACAAATATAAGTATTTAAAAACTGAGAAACCACAGTTTTTTGTATCTTTGCACTTGCGAAAGACGAGAGAATGAAGCATTATCTGAAGAAACTGGAAGACCAGATTCGCCAAAGGACCGACAAACCCGCATTATGCGATTATCAGGGCAAGAGTTACACCTACGGGCAGCTGGCCGCTTTCATTGAAGAATACAACCGCTTTTTTAAAGCTGCAGGCATCCGGAAAGGGGATAAGATAGCCCTTTGTGCCCGCAATTCGGCCCGTTGGGCCAGCCTATTTCTGGCCGTCAACGTTTACGAAGCCGTCATCGTTCCCATCCTTCCCAATTACACCGCCGAGGGCATTGCCCAGCTCATCCGTCACTCGGACAGCGTCCTCCTTCTCACGGATCCGGACCTCTGGGCCCAGCTGAGCCTGCAGAACCTTCCCAAGGTGCGGGCCGCGCTGGACGTACAGGAAGAAAAGCTTCTGTGGTGCGGCGACAGTCAGGTAGAAAAGGCCTGGCAGGAAAAGGGGGCCGATGGCTTCAATCCCCAGCAGGTCTCCTACCCGGACCACATGGACAAAGTGGCCATCATCAATTACACCTCCGGCACGTCCGGAGACCCCAAGGGAGTCATGCTCACCTACGGCGCCATGTCGGACGTGGTGGAAAATTGCCAGAGACTCATTCACAACCAGCCGGATACCATTCTCTCCATGCTGCCGCTGTCCCATATCTACGGCCTGGCCATGGAGTTCGTCTATCCCTGCTGTACCGGTTTTACCATTACCTTCCTGGGTAAGGCGCCCTCCCCTTCCCTCCTGCTCAAAGCCATGCAGGAAGTGAAGCCGCTGGTGGTGATTACGGTGCCCCTCATCATGGAAAAGATCCATGCCACCTGCATCAGGCCCCATCTTTCCTCCCGCCCGGCCAAGGCCATCGGCACCATGCCCTACCTCCGCCTCGCGTACTATAAAACACTGGGACAGAAGGTTTTGGAGCAGTTCGGCGGCCGAGTCAAGACCATAGTCATAGGCGGTGCCCCCCTGAGCTGGAAGGTAGAGAGCGACCTCAAGAGAATCGGCCTTCCCTATGTGGTGGGCTACGGACTCACCGAAGGCTGCCCGCTGCTGTCCATTGACACGCCGTCCGGCTATGCGCCCGGTTCCTGCGGCAAGCCCATCCACGAGATCCGGATAGCCTCGTCAGACCCCGAACGGGTCCCGGGAGAAATCCAGTCCCGCGGTCCCAACCTGTTCGTAGGTTATTACAAGAACCCTGAGGCCGATGCCGCCTCCCACACCGAGGATGGCTGGTTCCGTACCGGAGACCTGGGAGTCATGGACTTCGAAGGCAATCTCTTCATCCGCGGCCGCATCAAGGCGCTCATCCTCAGCGCGTCCGGCCAGAATATATACCCCGAGGAAGTGGAGAAGGAGTTGTCCCTTCATCCCATGGTGGAAGAGTCCCTCGTCCTGGACCGGGCCGGGAAAATCATCGCCCTGGTTTATCCCAAATCGGGCGTGGTTCCCAATGTTAAACAGGACGAAGACCTCCAGCCCATCTGCGACGATATCAGGGACTTCACCAACAAGCGTCTGCCGCTCTTCAGCCAGATTTTCAGGGTAGAACTGGTGGATGTTCCCTTTGAACGCACAGCCAAGGGCACCATCAAACGCCACTTGTACCAATAAAAAAACGGGGCCTGAGGCTCCGTTTTTATTTTCCGATAAGCTGAAGGAATTCGTTCCGGGTTTTGTCGCTTTTCAGGAAAATCCCGGAGAAGGCCGATGTGGTGGTAATGGCATTGGACTTCTGCACTCCGCGCATGGACATACAGGTGTGCATGGCTTCGATGACCACCGCCACACCCAGCGGATTCAGGGATTCCTGCAGGCAGTCGCGAATCTGCTCTGTCAAGCGCTCCTGTACCTGCAGACGGCGGGCATAGGTTTCCACCACGCGGGCCACCTTGCTAAGGCCGGTAATCTCCCCCTTGGGAATATAGGCCACATGGGCTTTGCCGATGAAAGGCAGCATGTGATGCTCGCACAGGGAGAAGAGCTCAATGTCCTTCACTATGACCATGTGATTGTAAGGTTCCTGGAACAGAGCGCTTTTCACGATGGTCTCCCCATCCTGGAAATACCCCTGCGTAAGGAACTGCATGGCCTTGGCCACGCGCTCCGGAGTTTTGAGCAATCCCTCCCGGGTAGTGTCCTCTCCCAGCAGGTCCAGAATGGCCTTGACGTGCCCCGCAATCTCCTGCGTGGTCTTTTCGTCGTATTCTTCAATTTTCCGGTATGCCATGGTCTATTCTTTGTAGCGAAAATACTTTGTAAAAAAGGACTGCAAAATTACACAAAAAAATCCATTATATCATTTTTTTGTCTATCTTTGCACCCCCATTTGGGTCCGCAACCCATTAAAGTACTGAAAAATAAACAAATAATACAATACTACTATGTTTTGGACACTCGAACTAGCCAGCAGCCTGGACGATGCTCCGTGGCCGGCAACCAAAGAGGAACTCATAGACTACGCCACCCGCACCTGCGCCCCCGACGAGGTCATTGAGAACTTGGAAGAATTGGACGACGACAACTCCGAGATCTACGAATCCATAGAAGACATCTGGCCCGATTACCCCACCAAGGAAGACTTCATGTGGAACGAAGAAGAATATTAATCACCAATCCCGCAATGGCTTGCGGGATTTATTTTATCAATTCTACTTTTTCCGAATTCTCTTGGCCGGGGTGATGGCGCCGGTGGGGCAAACCAGGCGGCAGAGGAGGCAGCCCACGCACTTGGAACCGTTCACGCGAGGCTGGCGGTCCTCTCCGAAGGAGATGGCCTGGTGGCCGCCGTCCATGCAGGAGGTGTAGCAACGGCCGCAGCCAATGCATTTCTCACGGTCCATCTTGGGATAGACGATGGTATCGCGATCCAGGTCGTGCGGAAGGTAGAACTTGGGCAACAGTTCGCCAACCAGGTCGGCCAGATTGGTGATTCCGCGTTCGGCCATATAGTGCTGCAGCCCCAGAATCATGTCGTCGATGATACGGTAGCCGTACTGCATCACGGAAGTGCACACCTGCACGTTGCGGCAGCCCAGCCGGATGAACTCCAGGGCGTCGCGCCAGGTCTCGATTCCGCCCACGCCGCTCAACTCTTTGTGGCTGATGATGGGGTTCTTAACCATGGCAAGGATGTGGCGCAGGGCAATGGGCTTGACGGCTTTTCCGGAATATCCTGAACCGGTCTGGCAGCCATTCACCTCCGAGCCCTCCCCCAGCGTGACGCTTTTGATGGTGTTGATGGCCGATATGGCGTCGGCCCCGCCCAGGACAGCCGCCATGGCAGGCTCCGAGATATGGGTAATGTTGGGCGTCATCTTGGGGATGACGGGGATTTTCACGTTACGCTTGACGCAGGCGGTGAAGAAAGTGACCAGTTCAGAATCCTGGCCTACGTCGCTGCCCATACCGGTTAAACGCATCTGCGGGCAGGAGAAATTGAGCTCAATGGCATCGCAGCCGGCCTGCTCGGCCTTCTTGGCCAGCATAATCCAGTCATCTTCCCGCTGGCCCATGATGGAAGCAATGACCACCTTGGAGGGATAGTTCTGTTTAAGGCGTTTGAGGATATCAAAGTCCATCTCCACCGGATTCTCGCTTAGCTGCTCCATGTTGCGGAAGCCGATAAAGCTGTTGTTGGCATCATTGCGCACGGCGTCAAAACGCGGAGACACTTCCCGGATTTCCTGCAGGCAGATGGTCTTGTAGAACACCCCTGCCCAGCCAGCCTCGAAGGCCCGGGCCACCATCTCGTAATTGGTGCAAACGGCCGATGACGCCAGGAAGAATGGGTTCTCGCAGCGGATGCCGCAGAAGTCGATGGCAAGGGATGGCCGGTCGGGGCCGGCCATGACGCACCCGTCATCCCCGGCCTGACCGGGGGTCTCAGGAAGAGCCTCCACCAATTCCCTTATGCGGATGGGACGGTCGTAATGGATGCAGGCCTTTTCGGCGGCTTCCAGCTGGGCCTCGTCGGCCTGGGCTACCCATTGGCGGGCAATGGCTTCATTGCCAAAACGGACAGCGCGGATGGTTCTGTCGGGATTGGCGTTCTTGCAGGCTTTGCTGCAGGGGGCGTCTACGCATAAAAGGCAGCGTGCGGCTTCTTCGTGGATGTGCATCAGAAAAGGAATGATGTTATTCTATAGTTGCAGCGATGGAAAGGGCGGCAATGTCGCCGATGGATTCTCCCAGCTGGGCGGACTTGACCTGGCAGACCGCGGCGGCTCCGGGGAGGGCGTCACGGTCGATGGCGGCCTGCATGAAGGGACGAATCAGGTCTTCGGCCCTCACAAATATGCTCCCGATAACAATCACTTCCGGATTCAGCATATCGATGACCATGGCCAGCGCCTTGCCCAGGTAGGTGGCGGAAGTACGATAGACACTTTTTGCCAGCTCGTCGCCAGCCTTTGCGGCTTCTGCCACGGTACGGGCCGTAATGCGGGACAAGTCACCGTCGGGGCACCAGGCCACCTTCTCCCCCATCATCAGTTTCTCTTTCACGGCCGATGCGGCCAGCTGGGCAATGCCTCCGCCGCTGGCAAATCCCTCCACGGAACCGGCTTTTCCATAGCCCACAGGGCCGAATTCCGAAAGCCTGATATGGCCGAGCTCACCCGCATTGTCGTTGGTTCCCGAGTATAGCTTTCCGTCCAGCACGAGACCTGCCCCAAGGCCGGTTCCGAAGGTAAGGAAGACCATGTTGTTCGTGCCCCGTCCGGCACCGTATTTCCATTCGGCCAACGCACAAGCATTGGCATCATTCTGGAGTGCCGCCGGAATTCCGCAAGCTTCCTGAACCATCTGAACGATGGGGATATTGTCCCATCCGGGCAGGTTGGGAGGAGACATCACAACTCCCCTGCGGCTGTCCAGAGGGCCGCCGCAGGATATGCCCACGCCTTTGGTGTTGGACGAGTCCAATCCGTGCCTGGCACACATTTCTTTAAGTTCCCGGAGTATGTTGGAGATGGTGGATTGGGCATCCGTGGTGTCAAAGCGCACCTTGTCGGCTATCTCAAGGACACCGTCATTATCGATTCCATAGATGATGGCGCATTTGGTTCCGCCAACATCGATACCTAAAAGATTTGTACTCATCCTTTAATTGTTGAGCCGCTTGCGGGCATTATAGTAGGACTGGCGGCTGTTGAAGCCGGATACCAGAGCCAGTTCGTCCACGTCGGCCCTGGGGTTTTCCTGTTTGTAGGCCTCGGCATGCTGGAGGCGGCAGCGGTTGATATAATTGAAGAAACCGCCGAGGTTGTCATTGAGCACTCCCGAAACGTAGGTGCGGTTGCAGCCACATTCCTGGGACAGTTTGCCCAGCGTGAGGTGGTTGTCCAAATAAGCCTTTTCCTCTTCAACCGTGTGGCGGATGAGCCGCAGAATCTCCTCCTTTCTGTCCTGTGACAGATTCTCCTCTTCCAACAGGGCTTCTTCCTTATCGGCCTCCAATTCCATTTCCAGACGCTCCACTTCCATGGCCCTGTGCGGGGAAAGGGCTCCCAGCAGGATGATGACGGAAAGGATGGATAGCATGAAAAGACCGAAGGAGAGAGCAATCAAGTTACCGTTGAATGTGGTACTCCAGCTCATGATCAGGTGCAGGAAAGGAATGTAGATTAGGTATTTGGCATACTGCTCGGGAAAGTCATCGGGGTTGGAGAAGCTCTCCTCGGAAAAGCGTTGCAGCGGCAAAATAATCATGCGTAGCGCAAACGACAGCCCCAACAGGTAAAATACGGCCAGCACCCCGGTCACAATGAAGAACCAGAAGCGGAATGCTCCTTGCATCTGGGTCCCCGGCATAAGGGTACAGACCAGGGAGACAATGAGCATGGCCATAAACGTACCTCCGAGTACAATGACGGGTTTGCGCCACCATGAGACCTTGAGAACCTTCCCGAAATAGCTGAATATGAGCACCGAACACAAGAACGGGGAAGACAGGATGAGCATCATGCGAATCTGCAGGACGGCATCCGTATCTCCAGGAAGAAAAATGGCCGGAATAAGGAACAGGTTGGAAAAGGCAGAAAGGGCCAGAGAGCGCCAACCGGGGTAATAATAGTCCAGATGCTTGGCGTAGGGGGCGCACTTATGTCCCCAGCGGACGACACCCACCACCGTGCAGACGGCCACATAGGCCGCCAGCGAAACGCTCAGAAGCAGTTCCTGAAAGGAATAGAACATACTTTATTTGCTCTGGGCCCGGCATTCGGCCAGAAGGTCTTCCAGGGCTTTGCGGTCGGCCGGATAGAACTTAACCACGGGGGCTATGGTCATGCGGGCTGTCTTGCCCAGCCGTTTTTCCAGAATCTTGTATTCCTCGTACTGGGACAGATAAGACTGGACTTGCTCTTCCTCCAAAGGCAAATCCAGACCGGCCTCCCGCATCATGAAACGGCTTTTGGCCGCCACGGAAAGCTCCACGTTCAGCTGCACGAAGCAGATGACATCGAAGAAAACTTCGGGCGGGAATGTCTCCTTCACCGACATGAGGAACTGACCGGTCTTGGTATCTCCCAATTGTCCTTCTTTAATGGACTGCAGCAGGCTCACCTGCTTGTCCAGGCCGCGGTCCAGCCAGCGGTGGATCATGTCTCCGTCGTACTCGTAGGTCCAGACCAGCAGGCCGGCCATAATGCTGAGCAGGAAGAAGAACTGGATGAAGGGATTGAAATGGAGAGCATTATGCAGCATGTGGATAATGAGGGGCGCCACAAACAACAAGACCGCCATGGCAACGTCGGCCTTCTTGATGGACAAGTGCCCTTTAGCTCTTTCCACCAGCCGCACTCCAAACATAAGGGAAGCAGCCAGAATGGCGGAGCAGCCCATGTGGATAAGGGCCACTTCCAGACCACGGAACAGAACGGTACCCAAGCCCAGAGGTTCGCCCAACACCAGATAGAAAATATTCTCCAGAATGGAAAAACCGCCGCCTACCGCAGCACCACATACAACGCTGTCAATGAAGAACACTATGCGCTTGTTTCTGGCCAGAATTACCAGCGGAATGGCTTTGACAAACTCTTCCAGCACGGGATACAGCATCTCGGATGCATTTTCAGGGACCACAGCATCCAGGAGCCAGAACAGGCCGAAACAGAAAACGGCTGCGAGCATGCCGCAACCCACCAGGAGCAGGAGTTTCTTAATGCTCAGGAATGAGAAAGAATCCAACTCATACACTACAAAGATGTAGATGACTACTGGTAGAAGGGCTGCGACAAAGGAAATCATAGCAATTTAAGCGAAATCATAATCTCATTACCATGCCGCCCGCCGGGGAAGCCTTCGGGGGCGAACAGATGGCCATATCCCAGGGAAAGGGTGGTCTTGAGGTAGTTCACAATCACTATCTCGGTGGTGAGCTGGACACCGGCGCTGTAATACATCTGATGAGCCTCACCGGGATTCCAGGCCGACAGGCCCGCTCCAAACAGGGAGCATTGGATCCAGGTGGGATAGCAGAACAGGGCGCCGAAGTCGTTGAGACGGATGGGACGGAGGTTAAGTTCGGCCATGGCCTTGGCATAGGAATGCGCCTTGATGGCGTCGATGCCGGCACCCGGCATGGCCAGGGATTTCCGGTATTGGAAGGCGTCACGGTAGTCTACCCGGTTGTTGCGAAAACCGCCGAAGTAGGTGTTGCCGAATACGGACTCAGAGTCGCCGAAATTATGTCCGCCGGCCGTGCGCAGCCAGAAGGAATTATTACGGTCGATGGGAAGCAGCACGCCGAAATCGGCCGTAGCCTCCACGGAAGGATAGAATTTGCCGCCGGCCAGATAGCCGTAGCCCTGAGCGCCCAGCTCATAACCCTGTTCTTTGGTTACGCCACCCAGGGAGGTGCGCATCTTGGAGATTTTTCCGTAGAGGGATGCTGTCTGCATGGACTTGATGGGCACTTCCACCTCCTGATACAGCGGCAGGGCGTCCATGTCTCCGTAGGCACCCAGCGCAGCACCCCAGGAACGAGTATAGGGTGCCACCATTGAATTGCTATAGTCGTAGGCCAGGGAAACCATATAGCCCTTTCGGCTGGAACGCATCGGACCGGCCAAGTCGTAGAAGTCCATGTGGTTCCAGGCGGCCTTCAGGGTCCAGAAGTAATACTTCCACTCCAGGTCCGCGTGGAACTTGTTTTTCCAGTCATTGTGGCTCCAGGGGGACGCACCCACGGCCAGCTTGATGGTGCTCAGGCCCACGGGGTCGCTGAAGAAGAAACGGTAGCCCAGCACTGGAGTTACATTATTCCAGGACTTTTTATCCGTAAAGCCGCTGATGATGGGATAGGCTCCGGCAAAATGCATCTCCTTGAAAACATTGTAAGGAGTGATGTTGTTATAGACATCGCCGAATTCTATCGTGGGAAGGGGTTCCTTCAGCAGGCCCACGGCTTCCAACGCCTCCACGTTGTTCTCATAGGCACGCTGCCCGTAAAGCTCGATGGCGTTGGCATCGGTCACCACCTTGCGGTCCAGCTTGACGGGACGCATGCCGTCGCGCTCGAATTCCATGGCCACAAGCTTGCCGGGAGCAATCTCCAGCGGAGCAAAGAGGCCGATGTCCGTGTTGGACAGCATCTCCGGCTCCCCTGTCTCCAGGTTAATCTGCCAGAGGTTGGAGACACCGGTATAATAAGAACTGCCGATCAGGTATTTGTCGTCCAGGGAGAAGCGGAACTGGCCCAGGTTGGTATCTTCCCAGGTAAGGAGCTCCCGGGGTTCGAAGATGGCCTGCTCCAGCTCCCGGGTGTTGAACAGCAGGAGCGTATGCTCACCGTTGTCACCCTGGCGGGTCATGGAGAGCCACTGGCCGTCGTGGCTTATGGCCACGTCCAGCACGCTCACGCCAAACGGGAAGGCATAGATGGCTTCTATGTTCTCCAGGTCATGGTCCATCTTCACGATGGTCTGGGTACCGGCATTGGAGAACAGGCCGTACAGGCAGTCGTTGGCGTCGTCGTATACTATATTGTTGATGCGCTGGAACTTCTTCTTTTTGACCACCTTGTTCTTGTGGAGGTCATACACCTCCAGGCCGCGCATCTTGGCATTGTTGGAAGTGTAGATAAGGCGTCCGCCATTGCGGTCCAGGGCCACGAAAGCCGGATTATAAAGCTGGATGCCGTAGAGGTCCGTGAGCTTGCGGCGCTTACCCGTGTTCAGGTCCAGCTCCGTCAGGTGAGCGAAACCGCCGGGGGCGTTCATGGCGGCATAGGCCTTGCCCGTGGCGGGGTCGTACAGGAGCGGGGAAATGGAGCCCAGCGGTTCCTTAGTAATGGGAACGGTTTCCGTCAAGGGATACTCCCGCACCACGGCCAGGTTTTCTTCCTCGTGCTTCTTTTCGTCCTCCTTCCATTCATTCCAGACTTTCCTCAGAGACTTTCCGTACACTTTCTTGAACTGGCTGCCGAAGAAGGTGCGGCTGTCGGCCGTACGGTTGTAGAAGCTGATGAGGTTCTCGTAGCCGTACTCCTTGGTCAGATAATTGACGAAGCGCGTACCGTACAGATAGGCGTTGGCACCCACCTGGAAGTCCATGGTAGAGCCTTCCGTTTCCAGACCCACCACCGAGAAGAGGGGCTCTCCCCCGGCGATGATGCTGCGGAAATACATCTCGTCATAGCCTCCCAGGGAACGGCCCACGCCGCCGCCCAGCCAGGTTTCCATAAAACAGGCAATTCCCTCGTGGTACCAGCGGGGGGCGTACCAACGGGGAACTGTAAGATAACTCCACAGGGCCGTGATGGGCTGGGTATTGTCCACACTCACCTTGGTGCCGAAGAATTTGCGCCATCCCAGGTCCTTGCGGTTGAATTTGTCCGTCATCACCACGTGGGTGAATTCATGGCAGAAGAGTTGCCTGTACCGCTCACCGGAAGGATTCACATAATACGACATGTTGAGCGGAGCCATGCCGATCTGGATAAGGGTATGCGGCAGCGGCGTCACACCGCCGTTGCCGTCATCTTCCCAGTCCGTCAAAAGTAGCAGGGGCGCTTCGGGCGAATACACCGAATCGGTGGTCCAGATTTGCCCGTGGAGCGCCTTGCCGTTTTGGAACATGCGTACCATATGCGGGATGTACCGCGACAGGTTCTTGTCAAAAAAGACCAGTCGGGCCTCATCTGTCTTATACTGGAAATAAGTTTGGTTCTGCCCCAGGGCCATTCCCGGGAGCAGAACCATAAGAAGCAGGGCTATATGCCTACGCATGTTCATCTAATTATTAAAAGATATTGGCTTTAGCGACAGCACCAACTGCAGTGTTGCTGATAATATTCCCCACCTGGTTGCAAATGGCAGTGGAGTTGTTTATGTTGTTAGTGACCGAAGCATTGATGCTGTTGCCAATGGTGGTATAGGAGCCTACAATCTGGTTCATGTTGGCAAGTTGAGTCTGACTGGCGACAAGGGTCTGATTGCTGACGATGGTCTGGTTGCCGACGGTCATCTGATTTCCAACGGTAGTCTGGTTGCCAACAGTGATCTGATTACCAACGGTGGTCTGGTTGCCGACGGTCAGCTGATTTCCAACGGTGGCCTGGTTGCCGACGGTGGCCTGGTTGCCGACGGTCAGCTGATTTCCAACGGTGCCCATGGAAGCCAGGTTGCCAACAACATGATCGGCAATGCTGGTGGAATTCTCCATCGAGTTGCTGTTAGCAACAATGGTGGCATTACTGAGGGCCTTGAAGATTCCGGAGACAACATCTTTAGGAAGAGAACCTACGACAGAGTTTTTAACGGCGAAGTTCTCGGCCACGGTGGCATTCTCCAGAATGGCAAGCTGGTGGACAGTCGTGAAGGAACCCAGGGAGGCGACAGTCTGTTCGGGGGAAAGGAGGGTTCCCTTCTCTTCCAGGGCCTTGGCAGCATCCTCGTCACCGTCAAGGGCGGCGGTCATGCGCTGATAGTCCACCCACTGGTCACGGACAAATTTGAGGCGATCGGTACCTTCGGCCGTCTGCAGATACTTGTCGGTCACATCGATGAAGCGGGTGGCCAGCTTGTTCTGCTTCTGGAGGGTGGTGTAGGCCAGGGAGGCGTTGATGGTATTCTGGGCCAGGTCGGGACGCTGCTCACCGTTGAGGGTGGCGTTGATGTTCTCACCGGCACGCACAAGGGATGCGCATACATTATTTACAGTAACGTAAACCTTGTTCATATCGTCCAGGACCTCTGCAAATTCAGGGATTTCACCGGCTACCTCGTTGGACATATCCACCAGGGCGCTGAATTCCTGAGCACGGGTCTGCATTACTACATAAGCGGTAACGATACTATTTTTATAGGTAGGATCGTTAAGGATGAGCTCCTCCATGTTGGAAAGGCCCTCAGAGGCAGTCTTGCGGGAAAAACGGGAAGACTTGCTGATGTTACCTCCCGACTTGCTGGTGTCAATGGGCCAGTCGATAATGGGAGAGATGACCAGCGCGGCGGCGCATACAACAATCACCGAACTCAGAACGATAAGACCTTTTTTGTTTTTCATGGTATTATGGATTTAATTGGTTTTGTTTCTGGTACAAAGGTAGCGCGAAACAAAAACACTTCTGTAAAACCCCGACAATTCTTTGTAAAAATCCAGCAAAAACAGGCCGAGACCCGTAAAACCCCGTCAATTCTCTGTCAAAAAACAGCAATGACAAACTTTACCTTGTAAATATAGGAAATATTTTTCAAGTCCGGCAACTTGTGAAAAGAAATAATGATAAAGGGGTCCTCCCCTCAATCTATAGGTCAGGTTCAAGTCTGGTCATCCAGACAAGTTTTGGAGGCCGAAGGCCGACAGAAGGGGGTGCGCGAAGCGCAGCGGGGGAATCCTTTCCCCCGTGCCCCTGGGGGCAGCCGCGAAGCGGCGGGGGTTGGCAGGGTTCAAGTCCACAGTTCCAGACGAAAAGAGGGTGACCAAAAAGTCAAATTGACTTAGGTCACTCTCTTTTTTATGTATGGATGAGGAGTCGGAGGAAGGGATGCCCTCCCGGGGGACTCCGTTCCGCTTCGCTCCACTCCGGCCCCTCCCATTGTCTTCTGCGT
>JAFZWC010000051.1 GCA_017617475.1 Bacteroidales bacterium | reverse complement strand
CCTTCCACGATGACGCGGTCTTTCTCGCGCAGAACCTCGAGCACCTTTCCGGTCTTGCCCTTGTCGTTACCGGCATTCACATACACGGTATCGCCTTTCTTGATATTGAACTTTTTCATAACTCTCTACTCTTTAAAGGACTTCCGGGGCCAGGGAAACGATTTTCATGTAGTTCTCGCGGAGTTCGCGGGCCACGGGGCCGAAGATACGGGTGCCGCGGAGTTCGCCGGCGCCGTTCAGCAGAACGCATGCATTCTCATCGAAACGGATATAGGAACCGTCCGGACGACGGATTTCCTTCTTGGTACGGACAACCACAGCCTTGGTAACGGTGCCCTTCTTGATGTCGCCACCGGGGATGGCGCTCTTGACGGTCACGACGATGGTCTCGCCGATGGTTGCATAACGGTGGCGGGTACCACCCAGAACGCGGATGCAAAGAACTTCCTTGGCACCGCTGTTGTCAGCAACCGCTAAACGTGATTCCTGCTGTATCATAATTACTTGACTTTTTCTACGATTTCAACTAATCTCCACTTCTTGGTCTTGCTCAGGGGACGGGTCTCCATGATGCGGACGGTATCGCCCTCGGAGCACTCGTTATTGGCGTCCTCGGCAACGAACTTGGTGGTCTTCTTTACGAACTTGCCGTAAATGGGGTGCTTCTCGTGGGTTTCGACGGCGACCACGATGGTCTTCTCCATCTTGTTGGATACCACGATGCCTACTCTTTCCTTACGAAGATTTCTTTCCATAGGTCGATGCTACTTTAGTTCTGCTGTTTCTCTTTCTCGGCCAGGATGGTGATCATGCGGGCAATATCCTGACGGGTCTTGCGGATCTTGGAGGTGTCCTCCAGGGGAGAGATCGCATGATTGAGCTTCATGGTGTCGAGGTTGTTCTTTTCAACTTCGATGCGGTCGCGCAGGTCGGCGACGGACATCTCACGTACTTCGGATACTTTCATTTTCTTCTCCTCCGTTAATTATTCTTCTACATAATCCCTGCGGACCACGAACTTGGTGGCAACGGGAAGTTTGTTGGCGGCAAGACGCATGGCCTCTTTGGCGACGGCGAGGGAAACGCCCTCTGCCTCGAAGAGGATACGGCCGGGAGTGATAGGAGCGACGAAGCCCTGAGGATCACCCTTACCTTTACCCATACGGGTATCGAGCGGCTTGGCGGTGAACGGCTTCACAGGGAAGACACGGATCCAGATCTGACCTTCACGGTTCATACGACGGGAGATAGCCTGACGGGCAGCCTCGATCTGATGGGCGGTAAGCCAGCAGTTTTCAAGGTTCTTAAGGCCGAAAGAGCCGAATGCGAGCTGGTTTCCACGACCGGAATTGCCCTTCATGCGGTTTTTCTGTTCCCTTCTGAATTTTGTTCTTTTAGGCTGTAACATTGCTTTAATGTTTTATAAATTTCCTTATTTGTCCCTAACTCATTGAAACTCAGCTGGTTGGGTGCGTTTTGCTCCAATTTGGGGACTGCAAAGTTACGAAATTTTTCCGAATCACCAAATATTTTTCCATTATTTTTAAACATTTTCGACCGCAAGTTTTGATACCTAACTCACATAAAAATGAGCGACTTACAAAAGTGGTGCAAAAAAATATTCCGCCATTTTCGACCGGTCCGAACACCCCTTCTGTCATACCGGGCAAAACGAGCGTATCTCCGGAGATACACTCGGCCCTGCGGGCCTCGGTATGACAAAAGAAAGACTTGTCATTCTGAGCGTAGCGAAGAATCTGTAATTATGTTTGGTAAATTTTTTGCAAGTATCTACCTTTGCAGCCCGTGAAACGAAACCTTCATATTCTTCTGGCTCTCACGCTTCTTTTGCTGCCGATGTCCGCATCGGCACAGAATCACGTGCGCCTGGCCATGGAAAGGGCCCGCGCCAAGCAGGACGCCATGGCCCGCAAACAGGTAGTGGCCGACGGAATTGAAGGCGGCCGCGGTTTCCTGCGCATGCAAGTGGAGAATGGAGACACCACCTACCTGGACTTCCTCCCCCCCACCTTCATTTTCAGCCGGGGCATGCGCCAGAACGAGAAAGACTGGAGAAACTATTACAAGCTGGTGTGGCGATTCGCGCGCGTATACCCTTACGCCATAGCCTCCGGACACCTGGTCCGCCAGGTAGACAGCACCCTCACGGCCGAGCATTACAGGGGCCTGCGCAAGGAACGCTATATCAGCGCCATCCAGAAACAGCTGTTCAAGGACTTCGAGGGCGCCTTCCGGGAAATGACCATCTCTCAGGGCGCGCTGCTGCTCAAGCTCATCAACCGGGAAACGGGCATCACGGCCTATTCCATCATCAAAGATTACAAGGGTGGCCTCACCGCCGGCTTCTGGCAGGGCGTAGCCAAGCTCTTCGACAACAACCTGAAGTCGGAATACGACCCCAAGGGGGCCGACAAGGACCTGGAAGAGCTGGTACAGATCTGGCAGGCCGGAGAATTCCCGGCTTTATACTGGTCTGTCTTTTGGGAAGATCCGCCTAAAGTGGCGGTTCCGGAGCACTACCTCAAATAATCTTCAGTTCTCCGGTTTCTGAATCGAATACCATCCAGTTGGAGGCTGTCATCCAGTCCCCCAGCAGGAGCAGGCGCGCCTGCCCCACGGGCATGTCCACGCGGCTGTGGTAATGGCCGAAGATGAAGTAGTTCACCGGATAATGGCTCTGGAAATCCTGGCAGTACTTGTACAGGGGTTCATCGGCCCCCTTGAAAGTGTAGGCAATGGGTTTCTCGGACCTGGAACGCTGGCTCCAGCCGGTGGCCCACTTGAAAGCTATCCAGGGGTGCAAAGAAGAGAACAACACCTGCGCCCAACGCTGGCTGAAAACGCCTTTCACGAATTTGTACCAATGGTTTCCGGGGCCCAGGCCGTCTCCGTGGCCCAGACAGAAGCGCTTGCCCCCAATCTCCACCACATGCGGCTGCTGAAGCTTGACCATGCCCAGTTCCTCAAAATAACTGAAGGTCCAGAGGTCGTGGTTTCCCTGGAAGAAATACACCTTGACGCCGGCGTCAATGAGGTCTGTGATGGCGCCCAGCACCCGGACCCCACCCTTGGGCACCACGAATCGGTACTCGTACCAGAAATCGAAGATGTCGCCCAACAGATACAGGGCCTGCGTGGCCGAAGGGTCTATCCCTTTGAGAAACTTCACGAAGTTGCGCTCCCGCTGCTCCGGGTCTCCCACGGGAAGGCCCAGATGAACGTCGGAGGCAAAGTATGTCAGATGCTTAGACATGGGTTTTTGTCATACCGAGGCCCGCAGGGCCGAGAGTATCTTATTTTATCCAAAAATAAAGATCAAAGCCGCAACCAGGAGGCAGTAGAGGGCGAACCAGGTGAGCTTGGCCTTCTTGACGATGGCTATCATGACCTTGCAGGCAAACAGACCGCTGAGGAAAGCGGCCACAAAGCCCAGGCAAAGGGACAGGGTGCCCACACCCGCGCCGGCAGGCTCACTTCCCAAGGCTGCCTTCAGCAAATCCAGGGACTGCTCGCCGATGATGGGAATCAGGACCATGAGGAAAGAGAACTGGGCCATGCTTTCCCGCTTGACCCCCGTGAGAAGACCCGTGGCAATGGTGCTGCCGCTGCGGGACACGCCCGGCACCACGGCAAACGCCTGGGCCACACCCACTACGAAGGCCTGCCAGTAGGAGATGCCGTTGCGCCTGTCTTTGGCCTCGGGCACCTTGAAGCGCTTGCCGGCATTGTCGGAAATGAGCAGCAGGCAAGCCGTAATGCACAGACCCACAGCCACCTGCCAGAGGGCGCCGCTGAACAGGGCATCTACCTGGTCCTTGAACAGGACGCCCACCAGGGCCACCGGAATCAGGGATACCAGAATCTTGCAGATGTAGTCTGTCTCGTCGTTATACTTGAACTTGAAAAAGCCCTTCAGAAGCTGTACAATGGCGCTCCAGAACACCACCAGGGTGGCCAGAACGGTGGCAAAGTGCACCGTAACCGTAAAATCCAGGAAGCCTTCGGCGTCTGCGCCCAGCAGTTCCTTGAATATCATCAGATGTCCCGAACTGGACACGGGAAGAAATTCCGTCAAGCCCTGGACGAGTCCCAATAAGATAGCCTGCCACCAGTCCATAATTATTCCTTATCCTTAAATTTGCCCATGATGGCCACGATCTCTATTACTATACCGGCGACGATTACTATAGGAGCGGCCACCAGGCGACGGAAATCGAACATGGCGTAGTTGAAGACCTGAGGGTCGTCCGAGCCTCCTCCGGAAAGGAGCAGGAAACCGGCGGCCAGCACCGCCAGGCCCGCAATCATGAAGCGCAGACTCTTGGCCGTAAGGGCCATTTTGCCGGAATTGTCCGGCTTGGTATTGAGTTGTTTAGCCATAGTCTAATATGCGTAAAGCTGGTCACGGTTGTAACCTACCAGGCGGTTCACCACCACGAAGGTACTGAGTGTGGCTACGCCCACACCCACCAGAAGCATGACGCCCATGGTAAGCAGCAGGCTGTCCAGCGTGAAAATCTTGAACATCTGGGCGAACTCGTCCTTGAGGAAGAAGAGGCCGCCCACCAGCAGGATGATGGCGATGAGCGCCGCAAAGATACCCTGCAGGGCCGCCCGGCCCACAAAAGGAGCGCGGATATAAGCGCGGGTAGCACCCACCAGGTGCATGGTATAAATGCTGAAGCGCCGGTTGAAGAGGTCCAGCCGGACGGTATTGCCGATAAGGACGAAGGAAATGAACAGCAGCACCGCCACCATGAGGGTAAGCGCCAGGGAAATGCGCTGGAGATTCTGGTTCAGGGCGTCCACCAGGGACGTCTGGTAAACCACCTCCTCTACCAGCGGGGATTTGGCCAGCTGGGCTTTCACCACCTCCAGGCTGTCGGACGAAACATACTCCGCCTCCAGGTTCACATCGATGGAAATGGGAACGGGGGCCGATTCAAACACGCTCAGGAAATCTTCTCCCAGCAGGCGGGCCATTTCTTCCTTTCCCTGCTCCCGGGAGATGTAACGCGTGGCGCGGACGCCGGGGATGGCGGCCACCTTGGACTCGTAGGACAGCGCCTCTTCTTCGGTCACCTGCTCCTTCAGAAGCACGTTAATCTGAAGATTCTCCTTGAAATAGTCGCCCACCTCTTTGGCGTTTACCACCAGGAGGGTTCCCACCCCCACCAGGAGCAGGACGAGTGACAGGCTGACAACCGTAGAAATCCAGGCACTGATGAGCCTGCGGCGCATGGTTGAATTCTTCATTTCGCCCCAAAGTTACGGAAACTGCCCAAAAACTCAAAAATTTTTAGTAACTTTGTGGGTTAATTATAAGTAACTATGGGAGATTCCGCCAAGAAGATACTGTTCGTCAATGCAGAGATGTTCCCCTACCTTCCGGAGACCCGGATGGCAAAGGTATGCCGCGAACTTCCCCAGGGAATTCAGGAGCGTAAGAAAGAGATCCGCGCCTTCATGCCCCGCTACGGCTGCATCAACGAGCGAAAGAACCAGTTGCACGAGGTTATCCGCCTGTCCGGCATGAACATCATCATCTCGGACGTAGACCGCCCCCTCGTCATCAAGGTCGCATCCATATCGGCCGCCCGCATCCAAGTATATTTCATTGACAACGAAGACTACTTCCGCCGCAAACAGATAGACAGGGACGAGAAAGGCCATTTCTTCGCCGACAACGGCGAGCGCGCCATCTTCTTCGCCCGCGGCGTTCTGGAAACCGTGAAGAAACTGCGTTGGGCTCCGGATATCATCCACTGCAGCGGATGGATCTCCCACGTGCTTCCGCTATACCTCAAAAAAGCCTACAAGGACGACCCCATCTTCTCCAACTCCAAGGTGGTCCTCTCCCTGTTTGACGACGTAACCCCGGAGAAACTCTCCCCCGGCTTCGCCAAGACCATCCTGTACGGCGCCATCGGCCCCGAAGACGTTTCCATCCTTTCGGAGGAAGCAGACGGCATGGAACTTGCAAAATTAGCGGCACAGTACTCCGACGGCATCATTTTAGGCGCCCCGAATGTGGACCCTGCCCTGGTAAAGCATGTTAACACCCTGGGCCTCCCCATTCTCCCCTGTGACGAGGCTGCCCTGGCCGACGGAAGCTACATGGATACCTACAACGCTTTTTACGACAACTTGTTAGCATGAAGAAAGTTTTCCTAGCCCTGTGTCTTACCGCAGCCCTGGTCACGCCCGGTTGCATCAAAGTAGACAACAGCCTCGGGAAAGGACTGGTGGACAAGAGCCTCCTGTTCGACACCTATACCGCTGAATTCCCCCTGGAACAGATCCAGCTCAAAGCCTCCGAGGCCCTGTCGGGCTATTCGGACACGCGCCTCACCGTGGGCGCCATCAGGGACGAGAACTTCGGCCTCACCACCCGCGAAGCCGCGTTCAACCTGATTCCCGCCCTGGACACCCTGGACCTGGGAACCAATCCCCAAGCCATCAGTTTCACCCTCAACTTCGCCAGGGACACCATTTCCTGCGCCGACGATAACCAGGCCCGTATCTTCCAGAACATCTACGTGACGGAGCTTACCAAAGTCCTTCCCACGTCTGAAGACGATACCCACAACACCCAGGATATTCCTCACGGAACCCAGCTCATCACCAAAGGACTCGTTTCCTACAACGGAGAAGGTGACCTCACTTTCAACTTCACCAAAGCATACGCCCAGAAATACGTGGACGCGCTGGTGAGCATGGGAAAAGTGCTGAAGGACCGCGACGGAGACACGGACAAGTTTGAAGAGTTCGTGGCCAAGATACCCGGCATCCATCTCCGTACCGACGCCCCGGACGGCATTGGCGGACGCATCAACATGTTCGACTTCTCCTGCCTCTCCGTATCCAGCAACTACTACGTGCGCAACAACAATGTCGGCGTGCTTAAAGTTCGCAGCACCTGGAACGGTGTTCAGAAAGATTCCACCTTCCTGGTGATTCCCGGAGAAACGGAGCTCATCAACGAAACCGAGTATCTGACCAACAATACAAAATTCTACCAATACTGCTTCAACCGTACCACCCAGTCCACCACGGCCGGGCCCGCACAGGGCAGTATCATGGTTGAAGGCGGCGGCGGTCTTAAGCCGGTAATCCTGGCCCGCGAGCTTCAGGAAAAGGCCTGCACCGCCATCGAGGCCCAGGGAGGAACCCTTGACAAAGCCGTCATCGTAAAGGCCACCATCGTCCTGCCTTTTGAGATGCCGGACAATTACGAGGACCTCAAGTACTATCCTTCCGTGCTGAGTCCTACCATTGAAACCTACTATGAGACCGAAAGTGGCGTAAAGCGTCCCTCCTTCGCCGGCCTTACCGACGCCTCCGTAAGCACGGAAGACCAGGGCGACATCGACCGTTCCAACCTGGTCTACAAACCGGACATCACCTATCACCTGCAGGAACTGCTCACCCGTACAGATCTGGATACTGCTACTGACGCCGACATCTGGCTTCTTACCATCCACTCGGAAAAAGTGGCCAACGCCAGCGGTTCCCTGTACGACAACGAGTACTACCAGAACCTCCTGTATGCCAGCTATTACAACAGCCTGTACGGCGGATACGGCGGTTACAGCGGCTACGGTTACGGCAGTTATGGCGGATACGGCGGTTACGGCTACAGCAATTACTATAATTATATGATGCTGGCCCAGATGATGTCCGCCTCTACCCAGCAGACGTACAGCTATACTACGGAACTGGACAAGGACCGCTACTACTGCGCCATCCTCAACGGCTACAACAGCGTGCGTTACCCGCTGTTCCGCATCACTTTCGCCATTCCCCAGGACTAAACGTCAACAACCCAATATAAAAATTCCCGGGCCATAAGGTCCGGGAATTTTATTTGTGATGGGGAGAATTACTCACCAACCTTTTCGGCTACCTTTGCGATGGCGTCGCCCACAGTGGCGATACCGCTGGTTTCCTCATCAGGAATCTTGATACCGAAAACGCGCTCAAATTCCATGAGCAGTTCTACGGTGTCCAGAGAATCGGCACCGAGGTCATTGGTGAAGCTGGCACTTTCGGTGACAGCGGATTCCTCGACACCAAGCTTGTCAACGATGATATCCTTGACCTGCTTTACGATTTCTTCCTTAGTCATAATTGTCGGTTTTAAGTTTATTGTTTACGTTTTTGTCTTTCTTTCAAAGCAAAATAGCGTGCAAATGTAATAAAAATTTCTTAATTATGAAAATTGAATTGTGTACCTTTGTGGTAGAAACCCATGACCGTAAAAGAGAAAATAGCCCTCTTCCCGCATTCCCCCGGCGTTTACAGGTACTACGACGCCGAGGGTAAGGTCATTTATGTGGGCAAGGCCAAGGACCTGCACAAACGGGTGGCGCAGTACTTTGTTCCCCCGGAGCGCCTGAACACCAAGACGCGCATCCTGGTGAGCAAGATTGCCGACGCCCAGTTCTCCGTGGTAGACTCGGAGGCCGACGCCCTGCTGCTGGAAAACAACCTCATCAAGCAGTATAAGCCCAAGTACAACATCCTGCTCAAGGATTCCAAGACCTACCCCTGGATCTGTGTAACCGGCGAGGAATTCCCCCGCGTCTTCATCACCCGCCGCATAGAGAAAGGAAAGGGCAACCGCTACTTCGGCCCTTACAGCAGCGCTTTGCACGCGCGTAACCTGGTGGATTTCTTCGACGAGGTCTACCGCCTGCGCACCTGTACCCTGAAAATCACCTCCGACGCCATTCTCCGCGGCAAGTTCCGCCCCTGCCTCAAATTCCACATAGGCAAATGCAGTGCTCCGTGCATCGGCAAAATCTCCACCAAGGAGTATGCCGACGGCATAGAGGAAATCGTGCGCATCCTGAGCGGCCGCGGCGGAGAGGTTATCAAGCATTACAAGGCCCTTATGGCCGATGCGGCCGCGCGGCTGGCCTTCGAAGAGGCCCAGGAGTACAAGGAGAAACTCCGTACGCTGGAGAAGCACTACGCCAAGAGCATCATCACCCAGGCGGCCGACACCGACGCCGACGTCTTCTCCCTGGTCTTCGACGGGACGGAGGCCTTCGGCAATTTCCTGCGCATCCGCGGCGGCGCCATAGTCCAGAGCCTGAACCTGGGCTTCCGCAGTCAGATTGAGGAGGAGCAGGCCTCCGTGCTGGCCACGTTCATCGGCGAGATTGAAGACAAGTTCGGCCAGCTCTCTTCCGAAGTGCTGGTCCCCTTCCTGCCCGACGTGGAAATCCCCGGCGTGGACTTCAAGATTCCCCAGCGAGGGGACAAACTGGCCCTGCTGGAACTTAGCGCCAAGAACGCCAAGGAGTTCCATTTCAACAGTCTCAAACAGCGCGAGCACACGGACCCCGACGCCTTCCGCATGAGCGTGATGGAAGACCTCCGCAAAGCCCTGGGTATGAAGGAACTCCCCCGCCACATGGAATGCTTCGACAACTCCAACATCCAGGGCACCAACCCCGTGGCTTCCTGCGTGGTATTCCGGGACGCGGAACCCAGCAAGGCCGATTACCGGCGCTTCAAGATCAAGACGGTGATAGGCGCCAACGACTACGCCTCCATGAAGGAGGTGGTGAACCGCCGCTATTCCCGCATGCTGGCCGAGGCTCCCGACGATTTGCCGCAGCTCATAGTGATTGACGGCGGCAAGGGGCAGCTGGAATTTGCCCACCAGGCCCTGGCCGAACTGGGTATTCTGGAGCGCGTGACGGTGGTGGGCCTGGCGAAGCGTCTGGAAGAAGTGATTCGGGTTGGAGATCCGTACCCCCTGTTCATAGACCGCAACTCCCAGGCCCTGAAGGTGCTGCAGCGTATCCGCGACGAAGCCCACCGCTTCGGCATTACCTTCCACCGCAATCTGCGCTCCAAAGCAGCCATCCAAAGCGCCCTGCGCGAGATTAAGGGCGTTGGGGAAAAGACCGAACAGCGCCTCCTGATGCACTACGGCTCCGTGGCCCGCATTGCCGCCGCCCCCCTGGAAGAGCTAAGCGCATTAGTAGGAGCCGATTTGGCAATAAGAATACATGATTATTTGAATCAACAATAAGATACACTCGGCCTACGGCCTCGGTATGACAATTGTCATTCCGAGCGAAGCGAGAGAATCTTAATTAGTTAGTAGAGTATGAACGACAAGAAATTTAACAAATGGTTCAGCTCCATTCTTATGGGGCTCATGGTGGTGGCCATTGCCATAACCACCGTTTTCAAACTGGGCGAGCCCGACGCCCGCGTGGCGCTTATTCTGATTGCGGCAGCGGGCTCGGTGATGGGCGTGGCTTCATCTGTCCTGAGCGCCAACGGGCTCATCTGGACCTTTGTCTTCGGCCTGCTGGACATTGCCTGCTGCCTCGTTGTAGATGCCGATAATGGTATTTGGGGTGACTTCTCCCTGCACCTGTTCTACCTGCTGCCCATGAACATCATCGGCATTTACCAGTGGCGCAAACGCGGAGCTGTGGGCGCCAAGTCTGAGGTGAAAGCCCGCCGACTCACGCCCAAACAGCGCTGGTGGGTTCTGGCCGCAACCGTAGCCGGCCTGGCCGCCATCTATGGCATCCTGCTGGCCGTGAAGTTCTGGACGGTGGACCCCGCCACCATCAACCGCACGCAAGTGTTTGCCGATGCCGCCCGCACCACCTTCAACATAGGCGGGCAGGTGCTCATGGCCCTCGCCTTCTACGAGCAGTGGTATCTGTGGATCCTGGTGAACGTGGCCAGCATCCTGCTCTGGGGCAGCACCATGCTGTCGTCGGCCGCCTCCAGTTATACCGTGGTGATGTTCGTGAAATACTGTTTCTACCTCATCAACTCCTTCAACGGACTGCGCATCTGGTACAACCTCAGTCGGCCCGCTCCGGAAGCCGTGGAGGGAAATAACTGATTTCCAGCACATAACGAAATTACCCCCAGGCAAAAAAGCCTAGGGGTAATCGTTTAATGTGCTATGATTCAGCGGCTTGTGCCCACG
The DNA here is from genome assembly GCA_017617475.1 of Bacteroidales bacterium. The sequence continues at coordinate 1,165 of JAFZWC010000051.1, read as the reverse complement.
GGTTATTTGCCGAGGGCGGCGGCTACGGCCGGATCCAGCTTCTCACCGCGCAGGGCATCGCCACGAGCGATGATGGTACCGTCGGCCCCGAAGAGGACCATGTGCGGAATACCCTGGATGCCATAGAGGGAGGCGGGCTCCTGGTGACCGTTGTTGATCTGGTTCCACTGGATGCCGTAAACGGCGGCAGTGTCAACGGTGTTCTTCCAGTTCATGCCGCGGCTCTCTTCCCAGACGGCTACGCTAAGCACGTCGAAGTCGTCGCCGTGGTACTTCTCCCAAACGGACTTGATGTTGGGGAGTTCGGCCTTGCAGGGAGGGCACCAGGGGGACCAGAAGTCCACCAGGAAGATCTTGCCCTTGCCCACATAGTCGGACAGGCTGCGGTTCTCGTAAACGGGATTGCCGTCCTTGTCCTCGCCAATCACATGCTCCACGGTGAAATCCGTGAAGGGCTTGCCCACCACAGTGGCCAGGCTGGCCTTGACGCTCTCCTTGAGGTGAGCCACGAAGGCGGAGTCGCGGCCTTCGACGGGGGCGGTGAGCTTGTCCAGGACATTGGAGAGTTCCTCGGGCTCAAGGTCGGAATAGACCTGCTTGAGGGCCTCTACGCCAACGGCGTTGTCCAGATTCTTCTTAAGGGCAGCCTTGTTGTACTCAAGGTATGCGGTATAGGCCGAATCGGCATAGGCCTCGGCGGCCTCGGGGTTGTCTTTCAGAGAAGTGAGACGGGTACGGTAGTTCTGGACGAAAGTCTCGTTCCACTCGTTGAACTCAGCCAGCTTCTGTTCGGGAGTCTTGCTTTCTTTGCAGGCCAGCACCATCACAGCGGCGGCGGCCATAAGGATAAGGGTTCTTGCTTTCATTTTGTTAGTTCTTGATTTTCAGCTTGCAAATATAAGAAAAAGCGGCCATTTTGTGACCGCTTTTTCAAAAAACTCATAAAAAGCTTAGCGACGCTCTCCGCGACCGCCTTCACGGCCACCCTCGCGACGGCCGCCACGGCCGCCACGGCCACCGCGCTCACCGCGACCGCCTTCACGACGGCCAGCGCCGGGAGCTGCGGAGTTGGCTGCGAAACCAGCGTTGGGGGAGAGATCCTGCTTGCCGTACTTCTCACCGTTGCAGATCCACACCTTGATACCCATGGTACCCATCTGGGTGT
>JAFZWC010000050.1 GCA_017617475.1 Bacteroidales bacterium | reverse complement strand
GCACAAAGATAATAAAAAATGTAGTATATTTGTGAATCAAAAAGAACAAGAGGCTATGCTGGTAGTTTTGGAAGGGCTTGACGGAGCCGGGAAATCCACCCAGGTCAAGTTGCTCAGGGAATATCTTCAGGCGCGTTGCGGGACGTTGGAATATATCCATTTTCCGCGCTATGACGCTCCCGTGTACGGAGATCTCATCAGCCGCTTCCTGCGCGGGGAATTTGGAGACAACAGCCAGGTACACCCGCAGCTGGTGGCCCTCCTCTTTGCAGAAGACCGGCATGGCGCAGCCCCTCTGATGAAGGAAGCCCTTGCCGCCGGAAAAACCGTCCTGCTGGACCGCTACGTCTACTCCAACATTGCCTACCAGTGCGCCAAGTTGCCGGATCCTGAAGCCCGCGGACGCCTGCGGGACTGGATTTTCAATACGGAATACGGGGACTTCGGACTCCCGGTCCCGGACTTGAACCTGTTTCTGGACGTTCCCATCGGCTTTGTGGAAGAGAGCCTTTCCCGTCACAGGGAAGGGGCCGACAGAGGTTATCTGGACGGTGCCCGTGACATCCATGAGGCTTCCATTGCCTTCCAGCGGGATGTCCGCAGCATCTATCTGGCAGAGACTCGGCGGGACAGCCGTTTCCTGCGCATAGACTGCTCCGACCAGGAGGGACGCATGCTCCCGCCCCAAGCCATATTCACCAAGGTCCGTGAGACCGTAGATCCCTACCTCAAATGAAGCACATCTCCCTGCGCCGCCTGGCGGCAGTCATTATAGGCATCGTCTTCCTGATTGCCGGCCTCATCAAACTGTCAGACCCCGTGGGTGCCGGGCTCAAGGTGGCAGAGTATTTCAAGTTCTTCCACCTGAGGGCGTTGCTCCCTGCGGCCAGGGCGGCCGGTATAACCCTGGCGCTGCTGGAGTCCTCGTTGGGCGTGGCGCTCATCACCGGCGTCTTGCGCAAGTTCACTGCCTGGGCCACCACAGCCCTGCTGGGCTTTTTCACCCTTGTGACCCTCATCCTCTGGATATTCAATCCGTCCATGGACTGCGGTTGTTTTGGAGAGGCTGTCCACCTTTCCCATGCCAAGAGTTTCTGGAAAAACGTTGTCCTGCTGGTGCTGGCAGGGCTGTCCTTCTTCCCCTTTGGGGATTTTGGGAAAACCCCGCGCCGCAAGATAGTGTCGGCCTGCATTGCTGTCACCTCCCTTGTGCTGGCTACCATTTACGCCAACACCCATCTGCCGCTGGTAGACTTCACGGACTTCCATCTGGGCTCGGAACTCTTCGCCTCCCTGGAAGACGATCTGGCGGCCGACAACCATTATCTGGAGTCCCGCGTCTATGAAAAGGATGGCAAGCAGGGACGCTTTTATCCTGGGTATTATCCCTCAGACATGTCCTGGAAACTGGTGCAGACAGATACCGTTTTCTGGAAAGGGCCCCTTTCCTCGGACACTTTCCCCATCCTGAGTTTCCGTAACGCAGAGGATGTTTATCTGGACCGCATGGCTGCAGAGGGGCAGGTCATGGTCTTCTCTGTGTATGACCCGGCCAAGGCGCCCTGGGAGCGGCTTCAGCGGCAGTTCCATGCCGTAGAAGAAGCCGGAGCCCTGCCACTGCTGCTGGTAGCCTGCGCCCCGTCCCAGGTAGACGATTACGCCATTCCCTATGACCTCACGGTATATTACGCAGACTACAAGACCCTCATCGCGCTCAACCGCGACAATGGCGGCTGCACCTATTTCTATGAGGGGGAACTCATTGAGAAATGGATGTCCAGGGACTTCCCTAAGGACCTCCCCGGCATCCTTGCGGCAGATCCCGTGAACCTCTCAACCTACCGTATCACCCGTCACCGCCTGACAGCCCAGGGCTTCTGCCTCTATCTGGCTGCCCTCCTGGCGCTGGTATAAAGACAATCTCTACAGACTGCGTTTGATTTCCACAATCTGGAAGGCTTCAATGACGTCTCCCGGGTGGATATCGTTGTAACGCTCCAGTCCGCAGCCGCATTCCATGCCGGCGGGAACTTCCTTGGCCTGGTCCTTGCCCCTTTGCAGGGAAGAGAGCGAGCCGGTATACACCACAATACCGTCGCGGATCAGGCGGACATCGGCCTTGTTGGTCAGTTTGCCTTCCTTCACCAGGCAGCCGGCAATGGTGCCCACCTTGGAAATCTTGAAGGTCTGCTTGACCTCTGCGGTGGCGGTGACCTCTTCCTTCTTCTCCGGCTCCAGCATACCCTCGATACCTTCCTTGACCTCGTTGATACAGTCGTAGATCACGGAGTACAGGCGGATCTCGATGCCTTCTTTCTCTGCCGCCTTGCGGGCTTCGGCCGAAGGACGCACCTGGAAGCCGATGATGATAGCATCCGACGACTCGGCCAACAGGACATCGTTCTCCGAGATCTGACCCACCGCCTTGTGGATAACATTGACCTGCACCTCCTCATTGCTGAGTTTGAGCAGCGAGTCGCTGAGTGCTTCGACCGAACCGTCGACATCACCCTTGACAATGATATTGAGCTCCTTAAAGTTGCCCAACGCCCTACGGCGACCAAACTCCTCGAGGGTGAGATGCGTCTGTGTACGGAGACCCATCTCGCGCTGCAGCTGGGTACGCTTGGCGGCAATATCCTTGGCCTCCTTCTCGTTTTCGGTCACGTTGAAAGTATCGCCAGCTTGACAGGCTCCCGTCAATCCCAGCAACAGTACCGGCTGCGAAGGGCCAGCCGACATCACCTCCTGGTTGCGCTCGTTGTACATGGCGCGTACACGTCCGCTGATCGAGCCGGCCACAATTGGGTCGCCCTTACGGATGGTGCCATCCTCAACAAGCAACTTGGCCACATAGCCGCGGCCCTTGTCGAGCGAACTCTCAAGCACCGTACCCTTGGCGCGCTTTTTCGGATT
>JAFZWC010000049.1 GCA_017617475.1 Bacteroidales bacterium | reverse complement strand
CCTGACCTATAGATTGCGAACCTATCGCTCTAGCCAACTGAGCTAATACCCCGGAAAGGACTGCAAAAATACGGGATTTCATTCAAAGATACAAGTTTTCCATACAAAAATTCCTTATCTTTGTATGTTATGAAAATTCTCTTATGCAACGATGACGGATACAAAGCCGCCGGTATCCATGTCCTGGCTCGCGTGATGGCGCAGTTTGGGGAAGTGACTGTGGTGGCCCCCAAGTTCCACCAGAGCGCCACTTCCATGGCCGTTTCCCTGGGCGTGAAGCAACTGGCCTACAAAGACCTTCCCGAAGAAGGTCCGGGCCGATGGACTTATTTGGACGCCACCCCTGCCTCCTGCGTTAAATTCGGCCTGGAGTTCAAGTACGAAAACCGGGATCCGGACCTGGTGGTGAGCGGCATCAACCATGGCACCAACGCGTCGACGGCGGCCAATTACAGCGGCACGCTGGGTGCGGCCGAGGAAGCCGTCATCAACGGCTGCAAGGCCATCGGCGTATCCCTTTGCGACTTTCGCTCCGATGCCGATTTCTCGGCCGTGGAAGCCATGCTGCCCCGTATTATGAAATTCCTTATTGACAACTGGCCCAAGGACCATCCCGGTCTCTATTACAACATCAACTTCCCGGCCATGTCCCTGGAGGATATCAAGGGCGTACGCATCTCCCGTCAGGGCGCCGGCCATTGGATTAAGGAATTCGAGCCCTGGGACGAGAGCAGCCTGGGCGTACTCAACGACAGTTTCCTGTGGCAGCATTACCGCGTGAACCTGGAAGACGGGGAAAAAGCCGTGTTTATGAGGGGCACCTTCGTGAACGACGATCCCGATGCCGACACCGCCGACCATCTCCTGTTGGAACAGGGCTGGGTGACCATCACCCCCTTCAGCGCCCTGATGACCGATATGAAGGAATTCAACCGCCTGAACAAGATTAAATCAGACCAACTATAGTATGAAAAGAGTCTTTTCTTTTTTGACAGCAAGCCTTATCCTCGCAGGTTTTCTCACGGCTTGCACAACGGACCAACCGGCCGAAAAACCCAATGAGGAGTCCAAGGAAGAACCCGCCCCTGCCGTGGATCCTTTCCCCATCCAGTTTGCCCGCACCCAGCTTGACACCACCATGGTGGCCACCGAGGAGCTCAAATACGTGTTCAGATACAAATGCTATGATCCTTTTAAGGTAAATATGCAGCTGCTGGACAACGACGGTATGGCTCCCCAGTGGGAGAATGTGCCCGGAAGTGGATATGCCAGAATCTGGTCTACCAAACGCTACAAATCCACCGCTACCTGCAGTGTCAAGATTTATGACGACATCAGCGAGCAGATTATCTACGTTACCGTTCGGGAAAAGAAATAATCAGAGTACATACACAAAAAAGACCGGCTCAAACGAGTCGGTCTCTTTAGCATTTTGAAGTCAGGCTTACTTCATGATAACCTTAGCCATTTCGCAAACCTTGTTGCTGTAGCCCCACTCGTTGTCGTACCAGGCGCAAACCTTCACGAAGGTCTTGTCCAGCTGGATACCGGCCTTTTCGTCGAAGATGGAGGTACGGGCATCGCCACGGAAGTCGGTGGAAACCAGAGCTTCGTTGGTGTAACCCAGGATACCCTTGAGTTCGCCTTCGGAGGCCTTCTTCATGGCAGCGCAGATTTCCTCATAGGTAGCTTCCTTAGCGAGTTCGCAGGTGAGGTCTACGAAGGAGACATCGCTGGTGGGAACACGCAGGGACATGCCGGTGAGCTTACCGTTGAGTTCGGGGAGAACCTTACCCACGGCCTTGGCAGCGCCGGTGGAGGAAGGAATGATGTTCTCCAGGATACCGCGGCCACCGCGCCAATCCTTCTTGGAAGGACCGTCAACGGTCTTCTGGGTAGCGGTAGCAGCGTGCACGGTGGTCATGAGGCCACGGACAACACCGAACTTGTCATTCAGGACCTTGGTAAGAGGAGCCAGGCAGTTGGTGGTGCAGGAAGCGTTGGAGATGATGGTCTGGCCAGCATAGGTCTTGTGGTTCACACCATAGACGAACATGGGAGTTGCATCCTTGGAAGGAGCGGACATGATGACCTTCTTGGCACCGCCCTTGATATGGGCTTCGGCCAGCTCAGAGGTGAGGAAGAAACCGGTGGACTCAACAACGACGTCAACCTTGAGGGCACCCCAGGTGATGTTGGCGGGATCTTTCTCGCAGAAAACCTGAATCTTGTTGCCGTCTACAATGAGGTAGTTGCCTTCCACTTTGATATCGTGGTTGAACTGACCGTGCACTGAGTCATACTTGAGCATGTAAGCCAGATAGTCAGGATCCAGCAGGTCATTGATACCTACTACCACAATGTCCTTAGCGAAGTTCTCCACGGCAGCGCGGAAAACCATACGACCGATACGGCCAAAGCCGTTAATACCAAGTCTGATCATAATTTTTGTTGTAATTTATTAGTTGTTAAACAAATCTTGCTTTTAAACGTCTTGCAAATTTACGAAGAAAATTTGATTTTCACAATTCCCCGAAAAGGCTTTGTTCCACAATATCGCAGAGGATGTGGCCCACCAGGGTCTGGCACTCCTGGATGCGGGGAGTGTCGGCCGACGGAATGTGGATCACGTGGTCATAGCTGTCCATTGCGCAGGGCGCCTCTCCAACAATGGCCACGGCTGCAATGCCCTTTTCCCGGCATACGTCCAGCGCCTTGACAAGGTTGGCCGAATTGCCGGAAGTGGAAATGCCCACAAACACATCTCCGGGGCAGCCCAGGGCCTCAATCTGACGGGCAAACACCTGGTCATAGCCATAGTCGTTGCCGATGGAAGTGAGGATGGAAGTGTCCGTGGTGAGGGCCACGGCGGGAAGGCCGGCCCGGGTGAGGCGGAACTTGTTCACCAGCTCTGCGGCCATGTGCTGGGCGTCGGCGGCACTTCCGCCGTTGCCGGCCCAGAGGGTTTTGTGCCCGGAGCGGTAGGCATCGGCAAGAAGTGAGGCGACCTGGGCGACCTTTTCCATGGCCTTTTCACTGGAGAGAAAAGCCTCTTTGACGCGGGCGCTTTCCTTCACCTGTGCCCGCACGGATTCCAAAATGTTCATAGCATGCAAAAATACATTTTTTCTCCCACCCGCGCAAAATAATTCGTATATTTGCATGTTATGAGTGAACAGAAGCCACCCATCTATCTTTATACGGACGGCGCGGCCAGCGGCAATCCCGGCCCGGGCGGGTACGGCATTGTGCTCCGTTGCGGCACGTATGAGAAAGAGTTGTCCGGCGGCTTTTCCTGCACCACCAACAACCGCATGGAACTGCTGGCCGTCATCCTGGGTCTGGAACAGATTCGCTGGGACAACGCAGAGGTGCATGTGGTAAGCGACTCTTCCTATGTAGTGAAGGCGCTCAATGAAGGGTGGCTGGACAAGTGGAAACGGACGGGCTTCAAGGGGAAGAAGAATGTGGATCTGTGGCTGCGCTTTGATGCCGCATACAAGCGTCACCGCGTGGCCTTCCACTGGATCAAGGGGCACGCCGGGCACCCCGAAAACGAGCGCTGCGACGCCCTTGCCGTAGCCGCCTACCACGCCCCGGACCTGCCGGAGGATACCGGATATGTAACTGAAAATCAATTATTATGAGTCTTCCTAAATTGGTCGTTGGTATCACTCAGGGTGATAGCAATGGTATTGGATATGAGGTTATTATCAAGTCGCTCTCCGACGAACGCTGCCTGGACTCCTTCACCCCTGTGGTGTACGGCTCTTCCAAGCTCATGGGCTTTTACCGCAAGACCCTGCACAACCTCAATCCCATGGATATCAACGTGATCAGCTCGGCAGCCGACGCCCGCCCCAAGAAGGTTAACCTGGTGAACTGTCTGCCGGACAACATTTACGCAGAACCCGGCCAGTCTACCCCGGAAAGCGCCAAGAACGCCATAGCCGCACTGGCTGCCGCCGTCAAGGACCTCAAGGACGGGCTCATTGACGTGCTGGTCACCGCGCCCATCAACAAAAGGGCCATGAACGCAGAGGGTTTTGCCAATACGGGCCACACGGAGTATCTGCAAAAGGAGTTCGGCACAGAGGATGTCACCATGATCATGGTAAGCGACCAGCTCAAGGTGGGGGTGGTCACGGGGCATATTCCGCTCCGGGACGTTCCCCGCAGCATTTCCAAGGAAAGCATCCTGGGTAAGCTGCGCATCATGAAGGAGTCGCTGGAGAGGGACTTCGGCGTGCGGGATCCCAAGATTGCCGTGCTGGGCCTCAACCCCCACTGCGGCGACGGCGGCCTGCTGGGCGACGAAGAGCAGCGCATCATTCTCCCCGCCGTACAGGAGGCGCAGGCGCAGGGCATTCAGGCTTTCGGCCCCTACTCCCCCGACGGATTCTTCGGCCTGGGCAATTACAGCCGCTTTGACGCCACCCTGGCCATGTACCACGACCAAGGCCTGGCTCCCTTCAAGGCCATAGCCTTTGCCGACGGCGTCAATTACACCGCCGGCCTCCCCATAGTGCGCACTTCCCCGGACCACGGCACGGCCTATGAAATGGCCGGCCGAGACGAAGCCGATCCCCGCTCCATGATGTGCGCCATCAACACCGCCATCGACATCTTCCGCAAGCGCCTCCAGTACGACACCCTCATGGAAGGCCGACTAGAAGAGCGGTAAGGGACTTCCAGCCCCCCGTCAAGACCGTTTTCCCGCAAAAATGCTTATCTTTGTGGGGTATGAACATGGAGACCGCCATACAGTATCTGCCGGGCGTAGGACCCAAGCGGGCAGAGCTTTTCCAGGCCGAGCTGGGCATTGCCACAGTGGGAGACCTGGTGCGGCTCTATCCTTTCCGCTACATAGACCGGAGCAGCATTGTCCGCATCGCCGACGTTCACCCGGACCTGGCCCAGGTGCAAGTCCGTGCCACCGTCCAGCGCGTGCGCCTTTTTGCCAAAAACGGCGCAGAACTTCCGCCGGAAAAGCTTAAATACAACGCCGTCTCCCGCATGAGCGCCATCGTGGCCGATGATTCCGGAGAAATGGAGGTGGTCTTTTTCAAGGGAATCAAATGGATGCATGCCAGGCTTTTGCCCGGTTCCACTTTCATCTTTTTTGGAAAGCCGTCCGTATTCAAAAGCCATTTGAATATGGCTCACCCGGAGGTTGATGCTCCGGACACCGGCACCGCAGGCATCCTTACGGGCGTATATACATCCACGGAACGGCTCAAGAATGCCGGTATTACCGGACGGGTGATGACCAAACTCATCGGCAGTGCTTTGGAGGGAATACTCCCGGGTCTGCAGGAGACCTTGCCGGATTATATTATTAAGGAGAAGGGACTGGTGCCGCTCACGTATGCTCTGCGGCAAATCCATTTTCCCATTGACCAGAATGCCCTGGCTAAAGCTACTTATCGGCTTAAGTTTGAAGAGCTTTTCCTATTGCAGCTCAGTCTGTTAAAGCAAAAGTTCATTCGCAGCAGCGGGGCCGTGGGCCTCAAGATGCCGCTGGTGGGAGAGGCCTTCAACCGTTGTTTTGAGGCGCTTCCATACCAGCTTACCGGCGCACAAAAACGGGTCATAAGGGAAATCCGTGACGACATGAGGAGCGGGCATCAGATGAACCGCCTGCTACAGGGAGATGTGGGGTCCGGAAAAACCATGGTGGCCGTGCTGAGTGCCCTGATTGCCGTAGGAAATGGCTATCAAGCATGTGTAATGGCCCCTACGGAAGTGCTTGCCCAGCAGCACTTTGCCAATATATCCAGGTATTTGCAGCCCACTGGAGTCCGGGTAGAATTGCTCACCGGTTCCACTGGCGTAGCGGCCCGGCGCAGCATCCATGCCGGTTTGGAAGACGGGTCGGTCGGCATATTGATAGGCACGCATGCACTCATTGAAGACACTGTCAATTTCAAGGCGTTGGGGCTGGCCATTGTAGACGAGCAGCACCGCTTTGGCGTAGACCAGCGGGCCAGGCTATGGAACAAAGGGTTCAATGGCATTCCGCCTCATGTGCTGGTCATGACTGCCACCCCTATTCCCCGTACCCTTGCCATGACACTGTACGGAGATCTGGATGTTTCCGTGATAGATGAAATGCCCCCCGGCCGAAAACCCATTACAACGCTTTGCGTGGGAGAGAACAAGCGCCACGCTATGCACAATTTCATCAGGGATGAGATAGCCAAAGGCCGACAAGCTTTTATTGTCTATCCGCTCATCTTTGAGAGTGAGAAGTTGGATTACAAGAACCTGGAACTGGGTTACGAAGAAATCGTCCGCGCTTTTCCGCTGCCGGACTACAAGGTGGCCATTGTCCATGGCCAGCAAAGCTCCCAGGAAAAGGAATTCAATATGAGCGCGTTTGTGGCCGGCCGGGCTAACATACTGGTTTCCACCACCGTTATAGAAGTTGGAGTAGACGTGCCCAATGCGTCAGTCATGGTCATCGAGAGCGCAGAACGTTTTGGCCTGAGCCAGCTCCACCAGCTTCGTGGCCGCGTGGGCCGGGGTGCAGAACGATCTTATTGCATCCTCATGAAAGGCACCAAGGTCTCCAAAGAGTCCCAAAAACGGCTGGATTTGTTATGCGCCACGGAAAACGGCTTTGAACTGGCCGAGGAAGACCTGAAACTCCGCGGTCCCGGGGATCTGGAAGGCACCCAGCAAAGCGGCCTTCCCATTACCCTGAACATTGCCTCCCTGGCCAAGGACGGCCTCATCTTGTCCGATGCCCGCGGCTACGCCCAGCACATCCTGGACCAGGATCCCGGCCTGGCCACCCCCCGCAATACCATCCTTGCCGCCGAGCTTCGCAAAGACAAGTACGCCGCCAAGGACTATTCGCAAATCTCATAGGATAGCGCAACTGCATTCACCGGCACGCGCTCAGGACCAAAAAGCCGCAAAAATGGTCCTGACGGCGTGCTGCAGCACGTGGCCAGGACCAAAATCACGGGAAAACGGTCTTGACACCGTGCCGGGCATTTTGAAAAATTGCGTATATTTGTATCATTATGGTGCCGGAGCTCATAGCTAAATATGTATACCTCACGCAGACCTTTGTGGAGGCCGGGGAGAACGGGCTGTCACTGGAAGAACTGCAGGACCGCTGGGAAGACCGGTATGGGGAGACTTACCCCAGAAGGACCTTCATTAATCACCGGGCGGCGGTGGCAGAGGTATTCGGCATTGAAATCCGCTGCAACCGCAGTACAAACCGCTATTTCATAGATGAAGGGGAAAGCGCCGTGGACAAGCGTGCCGCCGTTGACTATCTGATTAACACCTTCACCGTGAACAGCCTGCTCACCCTGGGCAAGGAACGGCTCAGCGGCCGGGTGGCGGTGGAGGACGTGCCCTCAGGCCAGAAATACCTGACCGTACTCATGCAGGCCATGCTGGACAATGCCGTACTCAGGCTCCATTACCATAAGTATCTGAGTCAGGAAACGGAAGTGAGAACCGTAAGGCCTTATGCCGTAAAGGAGTTTGCCAAGCGCTGGTATCTGGTGGCATACAGTGAGGACGCAAAGGCTTTGAGAACCTATGCCCTGGACCGGATAGCAGCCCTGGAACGTACCGGAGCACGTTTCAAGATGCCGCCAGGGTTCCAGGTGGAGGCGCTGTTCCAGGATGCTTATGGCATTTATCTGCCGGAGCAGGGGCAGCAGCCCGTGCTGGTCCGGCTGCGTACCACTTTACGGGAAGCCGCTTATCTGGAAGACCTTCCGCTGCATCCCAGCCAGATGAAAGTAGCCCAGGAGGGGGATGCCTGCATTTTTGCCCTGCGCGTGATTCCCAATCCCAATTTCATCATGGAGCTCTGCAAACACGGGGACCGGCTGGAAGTGCTGGAGCCGGAAAGCCTCCGGCAGGCCGTAAAAGAAGCATTGAAAAAAGCATTCGCACAATATGAAACTGATTAAATCCTTAACCCTGGCAATGGCGGCCATGGCCATCCTTGCCTGCAACAATGAAGAAATGAAGCCCCAAGAAGGTTATATCGGCCCGTCCAACCTGGTCATTCAGGACGGGCACATGACCCCGGAACTGCTGCTTTCCCTGGGCCGGCTGTCAGACCCTCAGCTTTCCCCCGACGGCAAAACCATCCTTTATGGCGTGAGTTACGCTTCCATTCCGGAGAACCGGAGCGTGCGCAACCTGTTCACTGTTCCCGTGGAAGGCGGTGATCCTGTGCAACTTACCATGGACGGCAAGAGCTTGTCGTCGGCCCGATGGAGCCCCGACGGAAAGGCTGTTTTCTTCCTCCAGGGCGGGCAGCTTTACAAAGCCCCTTACAAAAATGGCAAGCTGGGCAAACGCACCCAGTTGACCAACATCCCGGGCGGCGTGGACGACTATCTTCTGAGCCCCGACGCCTCACAACTGCTCTATGTTTCCGGGGTGCACAGCGGCGTAGAGGTTCCCAAGGACACGGATCCGGCCCTGGACAAAGCCAAGGCCTATGCCACGGAAGACCTCATGTACCGCCACTGGGACCACTGGCGCACGGAGATTGCCCATACTTTCCTGGCCACGCTGGGCAACGGCGTCATCAAGGAAGGCCTGGACATCCTGGACGGAGAGCTTTTTGAACTGCCCAACGGCCCCTTCTCTGATATTGCCGACCTTTGCTGGAGCCCGGACGGCCGCTACATTGCCTACGCCTGCAAGAAGCTCGTCGGCAAGGAGTACGCTTTCTCCACCAACACTTGCATCTACATCTATTGCCCGCTCACTGGAGAGACCTCGCAGGTCACCTTTGACGGCGGCTATGACACCCATCCCGTCTGGAGTCCGGACGGCACCCGACTGGCCTGGCTCTCCATGGAACGCGACGGCTATGAGGCCGACAAAGTGCGCCTGATGCTGGCCGATGTCTTCTACGAAGAATCCGAAGAGGGCCAGAGCGCCAATCCCGCCGTGGAGAACATCCGGGACCTGACCGCGGATTTCAAATTCAACGCAGAAGGACCCGTCTGGTCAGAGGACAGCCAGTCCATCTACTTTGCAGCCCTTGCCGACGGTCTGGGCGGCATCTTCAACGTGATACCGGACGCCGGGGAAATCTTCCGCCTCACGGCCGACAACCTCTGGTTCGACTTTGGCTCTCCCTTCGGCGTTCAGCAGGACGGGACGCTCCTCACCACGTTCATGTCCATGGACTTCCCCACGGAGCTGGTTGCCGTGAATGACAACGCCGTGCGGCAAATCACCTTTGAGAACGACCACCTCCTGAGCCAGCTGGACAAGCATGAAACGGAGGCCCGCATGGTCAAGACCGTCGACGGACAGGAGATGCTCACCTGGGTGCTGTACCCGCCGCAGTTTGACCCTTCCAAGACGTATCCGGCCATTGAAATCACCCTGGGCGGCCCCCAGAGCTCTCTTACCCAGGACTGGAGCTACCGCTGGAATTACCTCCTCATGTGCCATCAGGGCTATGTGGTGGTCCTGCCTAACAGGCGCGGAACTACTGCCTTCGGCCAGCCCTGGTGCGAGGAAATTTCCGGCGATTACATTGGCCTCAACATGCAGGATTATCTTTCCGCCGCGCGGGAGATCAAGGCCGAACCTTACATTTCCGGCGTTGCGGCCTGCGGCGCATCCTATGGCGGCTACAGCGTGTACTATCTGGCCGGTATTCATCAAGATGTCTATGACTGCTTCATTGCCCATGCCGGCATCTTCAATGAGGAACACATGTACATGACCACGGAGGAGATGTGGTTCCCCAACTGGGACAACGGTGGCCTGCATGAATATGCCTTTACGCCAGACCAGGTGGGTCCGGCCGGCGACGGCGTCACCTTCGGCGGCATCAAGCAGGGCGGTTCTCCCTGGAGCAACCTGCCCAAGGCGCGTCGGCACTATGACAACTCTCCCCACAAGCTGGTCCAGAACTGGCACACGCCCATAATGTGCATCCATGGCGGCTCTGATTTCCGCGTACCCGTAGACGAAGGCATGGCCGCTTTCAACGCCGCCCAGCTCATGGGCGTTCCGTCCAAACTGCTGGTGTTCCCGGAAGAGAACCACTGGATTCTCCAGCCCCAGAACGCCCTCTACTGGCACCGCAGCTACTTTGACTGGCTTGACCGCTGGATGAAATAAACGCCATCCACCGTCAAGACCGTTTTCCCGTGTTTTTGGTCATAGGCGTGTCCTCACCCGGGCGCGCGAGCGATTTTTTTTGTATCTTTGCAGGTTAGTAGTGTATAAAACAACGGACTTATGGATAAATTTACCCAGAACTATTTGGACGGTTTCATGGCAGAGGTCATTGCCAGGAACCCAGGGGAAAAAGAGTTTCACCAGGCGGTAAGGGAGGTAGCGGAAAGCGTTGCCCCCTATATTACGGCCTATCCCCATCTCATGGAGCAGAAGGTCCTGGAACGCATCACGGAGCCGGAACGCGTCATCATGTTCCGCGTGCCCTGGATGGACGACCGCGGAGACATCCACATCAACCGCGGCTACCGCGTACAGTGCTCCAGCGCCATCGGCCCTTATAAAGGCGGTATCCGTTTCCATGCCAGCGTAAACCTGAGCATCATGAAGTTCCTGGCCTTCGAGCAGACCTTCAAGAACGCCCTCACCACCCTGCCTATGGGCGGCGCAAAGGGCGGCTCCGACTTCAACCCCCGCGGCAAGTCGGACACGGAAGTGATGCGCTTCTGCCAGAGTTTCATGACAGAGCTCTGCCGTCATATTGGGGCCGACACGGACGTTCCTGCAGGCGACATCGGCGTAGGCGGCCGTGAAATTGGCTACCTCTTCGGCCAGTACAAGCGCCTGAAGGACGAATTCACCGGCACCCTCACCGGCAAGGGCATTGCCTGGGGCGGCAGCCTGCTGCGTCCGGAGGCCACCGGTTACGGCCTGTGCTATTTTGCCGAACAGATGTTAGCCACCCGCGGAGAGAGCTTCCAGGGCAAGAAGGTGAACATTTCCGGCGCCGGCAACGTGGCCCAGTACGCGGCCCAGAAGGCCATGCGCCTGGGGGCCAAGGTCCAGACCCTTTCAGACTCCGACGGCTTTGTCTACGACCCCGAGGGTCTCAATGAGGAAAAGATAGCTTACGTGCTGGAACTCAAGAACATCCGCCGCGGCCGTATCAAGGAATACGCCGTGAAGTACCCGCAGGCCACCTATTATCCCGGCGAGCGCCCGTGGAAGATCCCCTGCGACATAGCCCTCCCCTGCGCCACCCAGAATGAGATTGAGGTGGCCGATGCAGAGAACATAGTGAAAGGCGGCGCCATCTGCCTGGCCGAAGGCGCCAACATGCCCACCACCCCTGACGCCATCCGCATCATCCAGGGAGCCGGCCTGCTGTACTCCCCCGGCAAGGCTTCCAACGCCGGCGGCGTAGCCACCAGCGGCCTGGAAATGAGCCAGAATTCCATGCGCCAGCACTGGACCGCAGAAGAAGTGGACCAGTACCTGCGCCGCATCATGTCCGACATCCACGCCGCCTGCGTCAAGTACGGCACGGAAGAAGACGGAACGGTCAATTACGTAAAAGGCGCCAACATTGCCGGCTTCATCAAAGTGGCCGGTGCCATGGTAGACCAAGGATTGGTATAAATGACAGAAAGCATCCCGCTAATGGCCCGGCGAATCCGGCGGATTCTCCTGGTTTGCAACAACTACGACAATTTCTCGCTGGAAGAGGACGGCCGTCTGGACCAGCGGATTTCCCGCGAATACTGGGAGCTCAACCTGAGTGGCCCGCCCGTCTTTGAACGGGTGGCCACCACTAAGGAAGCCCTGGAGAGAGCCGCAGCCGGGGAGCAGTGGGATCTGGTCATGACCATGTACAATGTGGGCGAGGTAGATGTCTTTGACTTTGCCGCCCGCATGAAGCAGCACGCACCGGGCATGCCCGTGGTGCTGCTTACTTCCTTCTCCAAGGTGGTGTACCGTGAACTGGAAAACCGGGACCGTTCCTGCATGGACTACATCTTCAACTGGAACGGCAGCACGGACCTCATCATTGCCATCATCAAGCTGCTGGAAGACAGCATGAACGCCCCTGTGGACATCCTCCAGAACGGGGTCCAGGCCATCCTGCTGGTAGAGGATTCGGTGCGCTACTACTCCACCTACCTCCCCCTCCTGTACAAACTGGTGCTCCAGCAGAACGCCGACGCTATCAGGGACGCCCTGAACGAGGACCAGCAGATTTTCCGCAAGCGTGCCCGTCCCAAAATCCTGATGGCCACCAACTACGACGATGCCGTAAGCCTTTACAACACCTACAAGGAGAACCTTCTGGGAGTTATTTCCGACATCGGCTTTGTGCTGCACCGCGGCGACAAGCCGTCGGAGGAAAAGCTGGACGCCGGCGTAGACCTTTGCAACCTGATCAGGCGGGAAATCCCCAAGATGCCCATCCTCATGCAAAGCTCCCAGGAGAGCATGCGCGCCGTGGCCGAAGGCATCAGGGCCGGCTTCCTCATGAAGCGCTCCAAGACGCTCACGCATGAGCTGTCGGAGTATATCGGCCGGGAATTCGGCTTTGGAGACTTTGTGGTCACCAACGCCCGCGGCATGGAAACCGCCCGCGCCCATGACCTGCAGGGGGCCGAGCATATCATAGCCACCATGCCGGAGCCGCAGCTCACCAAGATGCGCAGCAAGAACTACGTTTCCCGCTGGCTCCTGGCCCGGGGTATCTTCCAGGAAGGAAATGCCCTCAAGAACGGCACCTTCAAAGATACGGAAGATTTCCGTGCCAGGGCGGTAGCCGCCATTCACGCTTACCGCGTATCCCAGAGCCTGGGTGTAGTAGCCCATTTTGACCCGGCCACATACAACGACACCATCTGGTTCGCCCGCTTTGGAGAGGGCTCCCTGGGCGGAAAAGCCCGCGGTCTGGCCTTCCTGAACCAGATTCTGTACAAGCACCAGCTCTATGAAAAGTGGGAAGACGTGCACGTGATGGTGCCCCGCACCCTGGTCATTGCCACGGAATTCTTTGACCGCTTCATCCTGGAAAACGGCCTGCACTATGTGATAAATTCGGACATTTCGGATGCCGAAATCCTCTCAGAATTTGTCTCATCCAACCTGCCGACCGACCTGATTGAAGCGCTCCGGAGCTTTATCCGCGTGGTGCACAAACCGCTGGCCGTGCGCTCTTCCTCCAAACTGGAGGACTCCTATTACCAGCCGTTTGCCGGCGTGTACTCCACGTACATGATTCCGTCGGTAGAGAATGAGGATCAGCAGCTCAGGCTCCTTTCCAAGGCCATCAAGAGCGTTTACGCCTCTGTTTATTTTGCCTCTTCCAGAGGCTATATCACCGCCACAGCCAACGTTATCTCAGAAGAGAAAATGGCCATTATCCTGCAGGAAATCTGCGGCGCCGAGGAAGACGGCTTCTTCTTCCCCACCCTCTCCGGAGTGGCGCGGAGTGTGAATTTTTATCCCATCGGCTACGAACGGGCCGAGGAAGGCGTAGCCAAGGTGGCCTTCGGCCTGGGCAAGGCTGTGGTGGACGGCGAGCAGGTGCTGCGCTTCTCCCCCGCTTACCCCAAGCACGTGCTGCAGACCTCTACTCCTGAACTGGCGCTACGGGACACCCAGCAGGTGATGTACGCCCTGGATTTGCAGCCTGAAAAGTTCAAAACCAGCGTGGACGACGCCGTGAACCTGGCGCGGATTCCCATTGGTGAATGCGGCCGCTTCCAGGACTTCCGCAACGTGGTCTCCACCTACGACTACCAGAACCAGCGCATGGTGGACTCCCCTGTTCCGGAGGGTCCCAAGGCGGTGACCTTTGCCCATATCCTGCGCTACGGGACCTTCCCGCTGGCGCCCATCGTCCAGGAACTTCTGAACATCTGTTCGGCCGAGATGAACGGCAGCGTGGAGATTGAATTTGCAGCAGAGCTTTCCAACGGCATTTTCAACGCTTTGCAAATCAGGCCCATATCCTCAGACAGCCTCAAGGCCAGCGTAGACTGGCGGGAGGTCGACACCTCCGGCTCCCTGGTGCTTTCCACCAGCGCCCTGGGCACCGGCTGGATCCAGGATATCCACGACATCATCTACCTCAAGGCCGACACTTTTGACAAGATGAAAACCGTGGTAATGGCTGCGGAGCTGCGGGAACTCAACAGCCGCATGCGGGCTGCGGGCCGCCAGTACATTTTGATTGGCTACGGCCGATGGGGTTCCAGCATCCCCACCCTGGGCGTACCGGTAAACTGGAGCGACATCTCTGAGACCAAGGCCCTGGTGGAGTGCTCGCTCCCGGACTTCCGGGTAGACCCCAGCCAGGGAACGCACTTCTTCCAGAACCTGACTTCCTTCAACGCCGGCTACGTCAACGTTGACCCGTATTCCCGGCCCGGCGACAGCCTGGACCTGAGCGCTTTGGACGCCCTCCCGGCTGTAGAGGAAAGCACCTGGTTGCGGCACGTCCAGTTGGAAAAAGCATTGACCGTCTGCGTAGACGGCCGTGCCGGCAAAGCCTTTATCAAGCTGGGCTAAAATGAAAGAATTCGAGATAGCCCAAAAAATAGGAAAGGACCTCACGGAGAGCCAGCTGCGTGAAGCAGCAGCCAAGGCTCTGGGGGTTAAACCGGACAAAGTGGGCCATGTGGAAGTGGTCCGCCGCAGCGTGGACGCCAGGCAGGATATCCTGTACCGCTACCGCGTCCAGGCTTACCGTGTAGGAGAGCCTTATGAGCCCTATCAGACAGCGCCTTACCAGGATGTTCATCATGCCCGCCCCGTGGCGGTGATCGGTGCCGGCCCCGCCGGCATGTTCGCCGCCCTGAAACTGCTCCAGAAAGGCCTGAAACCCATAGTTCTGGAACGCGGAAAAGACGTGGAGCGCCGCAAGGTGGACATGGCCAGACTCTCCACTGAAGGGATCCTGAACCCGGATTCCAACTACTGCTACGGAGAGGGTGGCGCCGGCGCTTTTTCCGACGGCAAGCTCTACACCCGTTCCACCAAACGGGGCGACATCCGGGAAGTCCTGCACCAGCTGGTTGCGTTTGGCGCCAGCCCCGACATCCTCATTGACGCGCATCCGCACATCGGCACCGACCGCCTGCCGGAAATAGTGAAAAACATCCGCCGATGCATAGAGGACCATGGCGGGGAATACCATTTTGACAGCCGCGTCACGGATATTGTCCCCGTGGCCGACGGTTTCCAGGTCCTCTGCGGCGCCACCGTATACCAGGCCTCCAAGGTCATCCTGGCCTGCGGCCACAGCGCCCGGGACATCTATGAACTGTTCCAGGCAAAGGGCTGGGCGCTGGAAGCCAAGGGCTTTGCCCTGGGCGTACGGGTGGAGCACCCGCAGTGGCTCATTAACCAGATACGCTATCACGGTAAGTATCAGCCTTTTATGCCTACGGCCGAATACTCCTTTGTCCAGCAGGTCGAGGAGCGCGGCGTGTTCTCCTTCTGCATGTGTCCGGGCGGCATCCTGGTCCCTTCTTCCACGGAAGACGGGACTGTGGTCCTGAACGGCATGTCCAACGCTGCCCGCAACTCAAAATGGGCCAACGCCGGTGTGGTAGTCCAGATTGAACCAGGCGACCAGCCGGCACAATACGAAGGGCCTTTTGCCCTGATGGATTTCCAGCGGGATATTGAACGGGCCATGTTCAAATGGGCATCGGAACATGGTGCCAAGCACCCCCTTACCGCTCCGGCCCAGCGCATGAAGGACTTCTGCAGAGGACTGGTTTCCAAGGACTTGCCTAAGACATCATACCATCCGGGAACCCTCAGTGCGCCGCTCCATGAGCTACTGCCGGAACACGTTTCCATGCGGCTCAGACGGGCTTTCCCCCAGGTAGACCGCAGCATGCACGGCTACTATACCAATGACGCTTTGCTGCTTGGGGTGGAATCCCGCACATCTTCTCCGGTCCGTCTGCCCCGCAATCCGGAAACGCTGGAGCATGTTGATGTCGCGGGCCTTTATCCCTGCGGAGAAGGTGCCGGATATGCCGGAGGGATTGTTTCTTCCGCGCTTGATGGGATAAACTGCGCCGACCTCTTGGCGCACAAATAATTAACAATCAACAATTTATTTATATTCTCCTGACACACAGACATTTACGCGCCAAGGGGAAGGGAAAACAATTTGGAGGGGGCGGGATGAGAATCATGGGAAAAATTGTTATCTCTTACTTTTGCACCAGGAAGTATTTTCGATTCTTGATAGGATGGTGGCGGGTGGCCACTCGCTACCATCCTATCGGAGGGGGAAAGACCTGGACCAGTCATTTTCCGTATTTTTGCGGACAAAGGAGGTCTTG
>JAFZWC010000005.1 GCA_017617475.1 Bacteroidales bacterium | reverse complement strand
CGATGGAAATGGCCAGGGAGTCGCAGCCGGTGCGGGTGGCGAAGTCAATCACTTCCTCCGGCTTGGTGTAATGGGATTCTGCGGCGGAAACCTCATCCTCTACGCCGGCCAGAACGCCCAGTTCTGCCTCTACGGTAACATCGTACTGGTGAGCATAGTCCACCACCTTCTTGGTGAGGGCGATGTTCTCCTCATAAGGGAGGGAGGAAGCGTCAATCATGACGGAGCTGAAGCCCAGGTCTACGCAGCTCTTGCAGGTTTCAAAGCTGTCACCGTGGTCCAGGTGAAGGACAATCTGGGGTTTCTCCCAGCCCAGTTCCTTTGCATACTCCACAGCACCTTCTGCCATGTAGCGCAGGAGGGTCTGGTTGGCATAGTTACGTGCACCCTTGGAAACCTGGAGAATCACGGGACTCTTGGTCTCTGCAGCAGCCTGGATAATAGCCTGAAGCTGTTCCATGTTGTTGAAGTTGAAAGCAGGGATGGCGTAACCGCCGGCAACGGCCTTCTTGAACATCTCGCGGGTGTTCACAAGGCCCAGTTCTTTATAAGATACCATAATTTGATATGAATTAGAATAATAAATTTCTTAAAGCTCACAAATTTAACTATTTTTGTGCAAAGATAAAAGCATTATGCCCGGTAAAGTTTTGATTTTCTCGGCTCCTTCGGGATCCGGCAAGAGCACCATCGTAAATCACATCCTGGGACTGCACCCGGAGATAGAGTTTTCCGTATCGGCCACATCGCGTCCGCCGCGCGGTACGGAGCAGGACGGCGTGGAATATCTCTTTTTTAGCGCCGACGTTTTCCGTATGCTGGTACGGGACAACAAGTTTGTGGAATATGAGGAAGTGTACCAGGACCGCTTTTACGGCACGCTCAAAAGTGAGGTGAACCGCATCTGGGCCAAAGGGCATGTCATCATCTTTGACGTCGACGTGAAAGGCGGCGTTTCCCTAAAAAAATACTTCGGCGACGCAGCTCTTTCCGTATTCATCCAGGCCCCTTCCGTAGAAGAGCTCCGCAAGCGCCTGGTTGCCCGCGCAACAGACCCGGCCGATGCCATTGAGCAGCGTGTAGCCAAGGCCGCAGAGGAAATGACCTACGCCCCCAAGTTTGACAAGGTGCTCATCAACGACGACCTGGCCACCGCCTACGCAGAGGCCGAGAAGATGGTGAACGACTTCCTGGCATGAACATAGCCGTCTATTCCGGTTCCTTCAACCCCCTTCACAAGGGCCACGAAGCCATTATCCGTTTCCTGACGCAGGAGGCGGGTTTTGACAAGGTGTACCTGGTGGTTACTCCGCAGAATCCCTTCAAGCAGGCCCATAGCCTCCCTGCCGGCCAGGACCGCTACGATGCTGCCCTTGCAGCCATAGCCCGGCATCCGGACCTGAAGGTGGAAGCGCAGGATATCGAGCTGAAAATGACCCCGCCCCAATATACCATCCGCACCCTGGACGCCCTTAAAGCCCGGGAGCCGGAGCATGCATTCACCCTGGTAATCGGGGCCGACAACCTGGCCAATTTCAGCGGCTGGCGCTTCCATGAGCGTATCCTGCTGGAATACGGCGTGGTGGTATTCCCGCGCAAGGACTACCACCGCGGCCATGACAAGGCCCGGCTCTTAAAGGAAAACCCGGACTACAGGATTCGTCTGCTGAAAGCCCCCCTGGTCACCATCTCTTCCACTGAAATCCGCCAGGGTCTTGCCGCAGGCCGGGATATGTCGGCCTGGTTAATGTAACCCCTCTGCAGAAGCATATCTCTCCGCCTGTTCCGCTATGAGGGAGGCGTCGTCAAAGTAGTTGATCTTCATGGCGTCCTTCATCTCATGCAGGGTTTGGGCGGCTACTTCACGGGCGGCTTCCGAGCCTTTGCGCAGGATTTCATACACGCCGGGGATGTCCTGCTCATAGGTACGTCTGCGGGCACGGATGGGATCCAGGCGGTCATTGAGCACGTTGATGAGGAACTTCTTGCACTTCATGTCTCCCAGGCCCCCGCGGCGGTAGTGGTCCTTGAGTTCATCCAGGGAAGCGTAGTCCGGCCAGAACTTGGCAAAGTCGTCGGCCTCACAGAAGGCGTCCAGATAAGTGAAGACGGTGTTGCCCTCTACCTTGCCGGGGTCTTCCACACGCAGGTGCCCCGGGTCCGTGAACATGCCCTTGACTTTCTGTTCCATGGTCTTGGGGTCATCACTCAAATAGATGCAGTTGCCCAGGGACTTGGACATCTTGGCTTTGCCATCCGTTCCGGGGAGGCGCCGGCAGGCCAGGTTGGAGGGAAGTAGGATGGAGGGCTCTACCAGCACGTCGCACTTGTAGGTACCGTTGAAGCTGCGCACAATCTCCCGACACTGCTCAATCATGGGTTCCTGGTCCTCGCCCACGGGGACGGTGGTTGCCTTGCAGAAGCAAATGTCGGCCGCCTGGGAGATGGGATAGGTGAAAAAGCCGACGGGAAGTCCGCGACGGTTGTCATCCTCTCCTTCCGAGTTGAAGCCGCGCAGGGCCATTTCCGTCTTGACGGTAGGATTGCGCTGCAGCCGCTGCACAGTGACCAGGTTGGAGAAAAACTGCGTCATCTCATGCAGTTCCGGAATCTGGCTCTGGATAAACAGGGTGACCTTTTCCGGGTCCAGGCCGCAGGACAGGTAGTCCAGCGCCACTTCTATGATGTTTTGGCGTACCTTTTCCGGATTGTCGGCATTGTCCGTGAGGGCCTGCACGTCGGCAATAAACACAAACATGCGGTCATAATTGCCCTCATTCTGGAGGAGCACACGGTTGCGGAGCGAGCCCACATAATGGCCCAGATGCAGCTTGCCGGTAGGACGGTCGCCAGTGAGAATGATTCTGCCCATACTTGAGTTTTCAATATAGTTTACAAATTTACTCTTTTTTCTTCATATTTTGCGTATTTTTGTAAATCCAGAAGAAAAGAACGCCATGTCGGAAAACACGTTGAAACCCCTTTTTGAATCCTATACCGGACAGGCGCTGTCCGGCTGCGCGGAGATTACTGCGTCGGGCAGCCATCGGCGCTATTACAGGCTCACGGGAGGAAATCTTTCACTCATAGGCGTAATGGGCACCTGCCTGGAAGAGAACCGGGCCTTCATCACCCTTTCCCGGCATTTCCGCAGCCAGGGGCTCAACGTGCCGTCGGTTCTGGCCGTGAGCCAGGACGGTCTGTCCTACCTGCAGGAAGACCTTGGAGACCAGATTCTCTTTAACCTGGTAGCCCAGGGCAGGGAAAACGGCATATACAGCTCCTATGAGACGGAGCTTCTGCGGCAGACCATTGAGCAGCTGCCCCGCCTCCAGTTTCTGGGAGCCAAGGGTCTGGACTGGAGCGTGTGCTATCCGCAGGAGTCCTTCGACGCCCGCATGATAGACTTTGACCTCAACTATTTCAAGTACTGTTTCCTTAAAGCCACAGGATTGGAATTCAACGAGATAAGCCTGCAGGATGACTTTGAGAGACTCAAGGCCGACTTACTGAAGGATAACGACAACACCTTCCTGTACCGGGACTTCCAGGCCAGAAACGTCATCATCAAGGACGGCGAGCCCTGGTTCATTGATTTCCAGGGCGGCCGGCGGGGGCCCATCTACTATGACGTAGCCTCCTTCATCTGGCAGGCCCGTTCCCGCTTCCCGGAGGATCTTAAACAGGAACTGATCCGCAGCTATCTCCGCGCCCTGCAAAGCTTCAGGAAAGTGGACCAGAAAGAGTTCAACGCCAATCTGCGCCTCTTTGTCCTCTTCCGCACGCTGCAGGTACTGGGGGCCTACGGCTTCCGGGGATACTTTGAAAAGAAGCCCCATTTCCTGGCCAGCGTGCCTTACGCTATCGGCAACCTTCGCACCTTGCTCCAGACCCCGTTCCAGGATTATCCTTATCTGAATGAGGTTTTGTCCCAGCTGGTGCAGATGCCCCAACTCAACGAGTTTGCCCAGAACCGGCTTCACGTCCATATTTACAGCTTCGCCTACAAAAAGGGGATTCCGGCCGACACTACCGGCAACGGCGGCGGTTATGTATTTGACTGCCGAAGCATAAACAACCCCGGCAAATATGAATACTACCGGCAGTTCAACGGCACGGACCCGGAAGTCATCAAGTTCCTGGAAGACGACGGAGAAGTAAATGTTTTCCTGGACAGCGTATACCGTCTGACCGATGCCCACGTCAAACGCTTCATCGAACGCAAGTTCACCAACCTGCAGGTGTGCTTCGGCTGCACCGGAGGCCAGCACCGTTCGGTCTACTGTGCCGAGCACCTGGCCCGGCATCTGGCCGGGAAATATGACGTCAAGGTCACCGTCACCCACCGGGAGTTAAACGTGGAAAAGGTACTGTAGGGATGAAAGCCATGATTTTCGCGGCCGGGCTGGGGACCCGCCTTCGGCCCATTACGGACAGCATGCCCAAGGCGCTTGTCCCGGTATGCGGGAAGCCTCTCCTGTACCATACCATCATGCGTCTCAAGGAGGCCGGATACACAGACCTTGTAGTGAACATCCACCATTTTCCGGAACAGATCCGGCAGTATCTGGCCCAGCATGACTTTGGCGTTAAGATCAGCATCTCCGACGAAAGTGACCGCCTTTTGGAAACGGGCGGCGCCATCCTGCATGCCAAGTCCCTGCTGGAGGATTCCAAGGAGCCTTTCCTCATCCATAATGTAGACATAGTCTCCAATCTGGACATCCCCTGGTTCCGCGCCCAAATGCCGTCGGGAGCCCTGGCAACACTGCTGGTGAGCCCCCGGCAGACCCGTCGTTATCTGCTTTTTGACAACGCCATGCGCCTGGTGGGCTGGACAGATACATCAACCGGAGAAGTCCGCACCCCCTACCCCGGCCTGGAAGCACAAAAATGCCGGCGATTTGCTTTCGCCGGCATTCACAATGTTTCACCTGCCATTTTTGAGGCTTTTGATGCTCTGGAAGTCCCGGAGCGTTTCCCCATCATGGACTATTACTTAAAGGCCTGTTCCCGCTATCCCATTTACGGCGCGCTGGCACCGGACCTGAACATGGTCGATGTGGGCAAGCTGGAAACCCTGGCAGAGCTTACTGCTCATCCGGGCCTTCTGGCTGAGGGCCTTGAGGACCGCCGTTGAACGGACCCTGAGGGCCACCCTGGAACGGTCCCTGAGGACCGCCCTGCTGGGCCTGCTGGCCTGCCTGGTACATCTTTTCAAAAGCCTTGTTCAGGGCCTCTGAGTAGCGGTCAATGTCGGAGAGGTTCTGGGCTTTGACAGCTTCCTTCAGGAGGTTGCAGTTGGATTCCACCTCGGCCTTGATGTCTGCAGGCACTTTGTCGCCGTTCTCCTTCAGGAACTTTTCGGCCTGGAAGGTGAGGGCGTCGGCGTTGTTGATCTTGTCGATGCGCTCTTTTTCTGCCTTGTCGGCGGCCTCGTTGGCCTTGGCTTCGTCCCGCATGCGCTGGATTTCTGCATCCGACAGGCCGCTGGAGGCCTCGATGCGGATGTGCTGCTCCTTGCCGGTGGCCTTATCTACGGCGCTCACGTTCAGGATGCCGTTGGCGTCAATGTCGAAGGTCACTTCAATCTGAGGCACGCCGCGCGGTGCGGGAGCAATGCCGTCCAGGTGGAAGATGCCAATCTGCTTGTTGTCCTTGGCCATGGGGCGCTCGCCCTGGAGCACGCGAATCTCTACGCCGGGCTGATTGTCGGCCGCCGTGGAGAACACCTGGGCCTTCTTGACCGGGATGGTGGTGTTGGACTCGATAAGCTTGGTCATAACGCCGCCGAGGGTTTCAATACCCAGGCTCAGCGGAGTGACATCGAGCAGAAGCACGTCCTTCACATCACCGGCGAGCACACCGCCCTGGATAGAGGCACCGATAGCAACAACCTCATCGGGGTTCACGCTCTTGTTGGGCTCTTTGCCGAAGAACTTCTTCACCAGTTCCTGCACGTAAGGGATACGGGTGGAACCGCCCACCAGCAACACCTCGTCAATATCGGAAGGATTGAGGTGTGCGTCGTTCAGGGCCTTGCGGCAAGGCTCGATGCTGCGCTGGAACAGAGCGTCGGAAAGCTGCTCGAACTTGGCGCGGGTGAGCGTCTTGGCCAGGTGCTTGGGCACGCCGTCCACGGGCATAATGTACGGGAGGTTGATCTCCGTGGAGGTCTGGCTGGAGAGCTCGATCTTGGCTTTCTCGGCCGCTTCCTTCAGGCGCTGGAGAGCCATCGGGTCTTTCTTGAGGTCGATGCCGCCGTTCTCGGAGGCAAACTCGCGGGCCAGCCAGTCAATGATGACCTGGTCGAAATCGTCACCGCCGAGGTGGGTGTCACCGTTGGTGGAGAGCACATCGAAAACGCCGTCACCCAGCTGGAGGATACTGATATCGAAGG